>CAYXQF010000039.1:0-18060 GCA_964466625.1 uncultured Lachnospiraceae bacterium
ACCGCATATTGGAAGTATGTGTCCCGATCCTGTTCAACGGAGAAAACTTCCGCAAGGGCAATGCTGCCGAAAATCTCAAAAAGGCGGCAAAAATGCTGAACGGGTAAGCTGCTGCAACAGCCTACCCGCCCATAGGAACAAGGGACTTACTCGACAGCTTCCCCTGTTTCTTCTGAAATAAAGTGACCTTCAAACCTACAACCAATAGCGGACGCTATTTCCTGCAACTCTTTCTCTCTAAAGTTATCGCGCCGAAGTTTTGCGCTGATATTTTGAGTGGTGCAGCCAAGTTTTTCCGCAAGCTGTGTCACGCTGACACCTTGCTTCAACATGGCAATGCGGATCGTTTGAGCCATACCCATACATAACACCTCCGGGGTCTATCTGCTCATATTATACCGCGCAGCGCATAGAGTTGTCAATTACACAGTTACAAAATCAACCACAATTTTGTGAATCGCATTGACTTTGCAGAGATTATAGTGTATAATGGTAACCGAGGAGTTACCATTCCGCTTATTTGGAAATATCAAATAAACGGAGTGATTGAATGACCGATAACAAAAACTATAAAACCTACATCACCAAGAATGGTACGGAACTTAGCTGCCCCGCAGAAAACGAAAAAGAAATGACCGCTGAACAGCGTGTATGCTATCAAAACTTCATCAATGTCCTTGCGCAGATTTTGGTTAAGTATGCAGCCGAAACCGATCCGAAGAAAGTCTAATGATATATGCGGGAATATCCGGGCGGTCGTAGACCGCCCGGTACTTTCCCTGGAAAGGAGAAATCATGTATAGGACAAAAGAGGGAAAATTTTGCGTGATCTATATTCGCGTCAGCAGCGAAAGACAGGTAAAAGGCTACAGCTTGGACGGACAGAAGCGATACCTGGTCGAGTGTGCCGAGAGACAGGGCATGACCGTCAGAGATGTCTATGTTGAAGAAGGCAAAAGCGGAAAGAGCATAGAGGGACGAACTGAGTTTCAGCGTATGCTTGACGATATTAGCACAGGAGCAATCCAAACCGATTATGTCCTTGTATTCAAGCTATCCCGTTTTGGCAGAAATGCGCGTGATGTCCTGAACTCGCTTGAATTTATTATGAAATACGGCGTTCATCTGATGTGCGTCGAAGATGGTCTTGACTCGTCTACCTCAATGGGAAAGATGATGATAACTATTCTTGGCGCTGTTGCGGAGTTAGAGCGCGAAAACATCATCGCTCAAAGCCTGTTGGGACGAGAGGAAAAAGCAAAAAAGGGCGGCTGGAACGGTGGATTTGCGCCGTATGGCTATCGGCTTGTTGAGGGAAAACTTGTGTCCGACCCCGAACAAGGAGAAGTTGTCAAAATGATTTTCGATATGTTCTTGAACAGGAACATGGGGTACACCGCTATTTCGGGGTATCTCAACCGGAATGGATATTCCCGCCCTCCGGCTAAAAATGCCATTCGTCCAAGCTATGGTGAATGGAGCCAAGAACATATCAAGCGCATTTTGGGTAATCCGATCTATACAGGCAGAGTAGCATGGGGCAAGCGGCGTACCGAAAAGGTGGCAGGAGAAGATAACCAATATCGCCTTGTCAAGCAGGACAGCTTTATTCTTAGTGATGTGGTTTCGCATGAGGCGTATGTTTCAGACGAAGATTTTGAACGCACACAAAACCTAAAAGCCATTCGCGGTATGAAAGGAAATCACAATATCGGGCAGAGCAACGCGCATTTGCTTTCGGGTATTGTAAAGTGTCCGCAATGCGGCGCACCCATGTATATAGGTGTCACAAAATGGAAAAATCAAGATGGTACAGAGCGAAGAACGGAATCCTATGTTTGTTCCTATGCGACAAAGCATAGGGGTACTTCCATTTGTCAGCGCAACGGTGTTGTGGCAAGCCAAATTGAAGATGAAGTAATGGAATACACCCGCAAAGTGGTGCAGAATCCACGCTTTATCGAAGATTTGCGGACAAAAATTCTTACTGCGATTGATCTGACGGAGATTGAGAATGACATAAAGGCGTACAAGAAGCAGCTTTCCTCGTTACAGAATAGCAGGTCAAATCTGGAACAGGATATTGACCGGATTGCTGCCGATGATAGATACGCTGACCGCCGCAGGGCAGATATGGCGCGTAGGTTGGACGATCTCTATGATGAAATCTATCGAGTAGAGGATCTCATTCAAGACGCGCAGATGAAAAAGGCAACGCTTGAAAAAGAGCAGATGTCCATGCAAGCAATTTTCGACATTCTCTCGTCTTTTGACACAATCTATGATAAAATGAATGCGGTGGAACGGCGCGATCTCATTAAGTATCTGATTGCAGAGGTACAGTTGTTCAATAAAGAGGAACAGAAAACGCAGAAACGGTTCCTAAAGTCGGTTACATACAAGTTTCCGATTGAGGAATCTATCCTCTCACAATTTAGTGACAAAGAGGTATCCGTCGAAGCAGTTATTCTTTTAAATAAAGAGAAAATTTAAGGAGAACGATTTATGAAAATTGTAAAAAACATAGGAAAAGTTTTTCTAGCTGTATTGCTCTCGGTTTGTGTTCTTGTCATTGCAGTCATCGGCGGTTTGAATATCGCGAAATTCTTCTTGTATGATGATTATTATGCAGCAGAATCCGCTTTGTGCAAAAATCCCGGTCTGAATGACGGTTTTGTTTGCCAAGGGATCGCCGCAGCAGATGAAAAGGATCTCATTTTGGTATCCGGTTACATGAAAGATAAACAGCCCTCTCGCATTTACGTCACGACGCTTGACAGCGAATCGTATTATGTAACGCTGTATTGTGACGAAAAGCCTTACACCGGTCATGCCGGCGGAATCGCAGTTTCGGGTGACACGGCGTATATCGCAAACGGCAGTAAAATTTACGTCTTTTCACTTAGTGACGTTTTGAATGCGAAAAACGGCGATCGTGTCAACATCGGACAAGGGATAAAGGTCAATAACAAAGCATCTTTCCTTTATACGGACGATGAATATCTGTACGTCGGTTCGTTTATGGATTCCACCACCACGCGCGTGGAGGAACACATCTTTGAAACCGCAGAGGGTACACATTATGCGATCTGCTCCGTATATCCGATCGATGATCTTTCTGCACCGGTTCGCATCTATTCCATTCGCGACTGTGTTCAGGGCATCTGCTTCACACCCGATGGTAAGATCGTTCTTTCCACATCTTACGGACTCACGAGTTCCGTGTATTACATCTATGACCGCGATGATGCTGTCGAATCGGGCAAAACGCTGGACGGCGCGCCTGTTTATTATCTGGAACAAACGGAAAACGAGATCAGCGGCCCTGCCATGGCAGAAGGACTGGACTACTATCAAGGACAGATCATCACCTTGACAGAAAGTGCATCTGATAAATACATATTCGGAAAGTTGTTTTTTGCAACTGACATTGTCAGCATGGATTTGAATGCGCTTGGACAATGACATAAAAATCGAAACGATTATGCTATTAGAAAAAAACACAAATAGGAGGAAACACAAATAGGAGGAAACACAAAATGATACATTCTATTTTAATTATCGGTCAATCCAATATGGCAGGACGCGGTAATCTCCAAGAAGCACCTCGCCTTGATACCGTCGGCGGCAGACTCAAGGTTTTGAGAAACGGCAGATAGCAAACCATGTACCGTCCCGTAAATCCGGACCGCGCTTTCTCCGGAACTTGCCTTGCGGAAAGCTTTGCCAAAGCTTACGCAGAAGAACATCCCCATGTTGAAGTCGGTATCATTCCTTGCGCGGATGGTGGCACTTCCCTCGATCAATGGCAAGAAGGCGGTTTGCTGTTTGATAACGCGATCCATTGTGCCAAACTGGCTCTCAGAACCTCCCATTTGGTCGGAATCCTTTGGCATCAAGGTGAAGGTGATTGCCACATGACATTGCATCCGTTGTATCAAAAAAAGATCTCTGCCATCATGGAAGCCCTGCGCCGAGAACTCCATGCGGAAAACATACCGATCGTTGTCGGTGGACTCGGAGATTTTTTGAAAGACTGCACCGCAAGTCCCTCTCTTATCAATTATCCTTATGTTAACAAAGCATTGATCGCTTTTGCGGCACAAACACACCGTGCTGCATTTGCTTCGGCGGAAGGACTCACTTCCAATTCCGATAATCTTCACTTCGACCATGCCTCTTTGCACGAATTCGGCTTGCGATATTATGCTGCTTTTCAAAAAATTGAAAATAAAAATCTTATTTTCGATGAAAAAAGCAAAATGGACGATGCCGTTCGCACACACATGGAAACGCTATAACATCCTAATTTTTACAAAAAATCAAATGAATTGCAGGAGAAACACTTATGAAACTTTCCTTGGAAACCTATGTGATCAGAAAAAAGTTCGGCGATTTTGAAGGTTGCTCTTTGATCAAAAACGCAGGCTTTGACAGCATTGATATGTCCTATTATTGGACGGAAGAAAATCCCCCCTTACTCAATGACAGCTATCGTGAATACGCAACGGAACTCAAAAAACATTTGGACGCCATCGGTCTTACCTGCAACCAAGCGCACGCACCGTTTGATCTGAAATGCGGAGAAGCTTTTGATCTTTCCGAGCCGCATTATCTTGCCATCGTCAGAAGTATGGAATCCGCCGCGATCCTCGGTGCAAAATCCATCGTGATCCATTCGCTCAGCGAAACGAAAAACGATCGCATCGTTTTTGACAAAGAATACAATTTGGCTTTCTATCGGAGCTTTATTCCTTTCTGTGAAAAATTCGGCATCAAGGTTGCCGTGGAAAATCTTTTCCACACCGATAGAAAAAGAGGTTACTATACAGGAAAGCTCGGCACCGCAGAAGAACTTTGCACGTTTATTCGTCAGCTTGATTCGCCTCATTTCGTGGCTTGCGTGGATATCGGACACGCGGCACTTACAGCCAATGAGCCTGAGGATTTCTGCTCACAAATGGACGGAACACTTCTCCAAGCGCTCCACGTCCAGGACGGCGATTATAAAAAAGATTGCCACACACTCCCCTTCCTCGGCACCTTCCGTTGGGACGCGATCATGCGCTCCTTGAAGCAGATCGGCTATGACGGGGAACTTACCTTCGAGATCTTTAAATATCTTGAAAACATTCCTTGCGAAGTGATGCCCGATGCGCTCAAATTCGCTGTTAATACGGGAAAACATTTGATTGATCTTTTTGAAAAGGCCGACGCTTAACGTCACACCCCTTTGCTTCATTTCCAAGTATCAAAAATAAAAACCAAGAAAACCACACGCGGTTTCTTTTGCCGAGCTTTTCTTTTCCCAAAGAAAAGCGGTGGTTTCTTTTGCCAAGCTTTTCTTTTTCTAAAGAAAAGCGAGAAAGAAAGGACGTTTTTCATGAAAAAAATCCTCATGATCGCCACGGGTGGCACGATCGCCTCGGGGCAAACTGAAAGCGGACTTGCCCCCCAGCTCAGCCCTGCCGACCTGCTCTATTATATCCCCGATGCCAAAAACATCTGCGAGATCGAAACGATCCAGCTTTTTAATATCGACAGCACCAATATTCAGCCGTTTCATTGGCTGATGATCGCGGAAACGATCGAAAAATTTTATCAGCTCTACGACGGCTTTGTGATCTGCCACGGCACAGACACGCTGGCATACACAGCAGCGGCACTCTCTTATCTCATTCAGCATACGAGAAAGCCCATCGTTTTGACGGGCGCCCAAAAACCCATCGCAGAGGATTCCACAGATGCGAAAACCAATCTGCTTGACAGCCTTCGTTATGCGGTTTCGGGCGATTCGGGCGTTGTCATCGTTTTCGGTGGCGCCGTCATCGCAGGCACAAGAGCCAGAAAAATGCGCACCAAAAGCTATAACGCTTTCAGCAGCATCAATTTTCCGGAGCTTGCCGCTATTCATGAAGACCGTGTTGTTCGTTATATTCCCTGCGCGGAAACAGAAGAACCGAAATTTTATCACAAGCTCAACAGCCGCATTTTCGTTTTGAAGCTCATTCCCGGTATGGCGGCAGAAGCTTTTGCCGCGGCAGCTTCATTTGCGGACGGCATCATCATTGAAAGCTACGGTGTCGGCGGTATTCCCGATATTTATCTCGGTGAACTGGAAAAGCTGATCGCAGCAGGAAAGACGGTCATCATGGCAACACAAGTTACGGAAGAAGGCAGTGACATCAAGGTCTATAAAGTCGGTCAACGCATCAAAAAGCGCTATAAGATCCTTGAAACTTATGATATGACGCTCGAATCCACCGTCACAAAGCTCATGTGGGCAATGGGACAATCCAGTGATCCTGCAGAGATCCGCAAATATTTCTGCACCAGCATCAATTACGATCTGCTCTTCTGATAAGGAGGACCTTTATGAATAATATTGCTATCATCACGGGCGCGTCCAGCGGCATCGGCAAATATTTTGCCGAAACGGTGGACACCGCAGGTAAATTCGATGAAGTTTGGGTCATCGCGCGAAACCTTGGCCGCTTGGAAGCGTTAAAAGAAACCGTTCCGTTTCCCACACGCGCCATCGCGCTCGATCTTTCCGAAAAAGCAAGCTATATCGAATTTGGCAAGCTTCTCGAAGAAGAAAAGCCGAACGTGCAGCTTCTCATCAACTGCAGCGGATTTGGCAAATTCTGTGCCACCCTTGATACCCCACTGGAAGTGAATCTGAATATGGTCGATCTCAACTGCGAAGCGATCGTCGCACTCTGTCAGCTTGCGATCCCTTATATGAAAAAAGGCGCAAAAATCATCAATATCGCTTCCGTTGCGGCATTCCAGCCCATTCCCTATATCAACGTTTACGGCGCCACCAAAGCGTTTGTTTTAAGCTATAGCCGTGCGCTGAACCGCGAGATGAAAAGCCGCGGCATCACCGTCACCGCCGTTTGTCCTTTCTGGACAAAAACAGAATTTTTCAATCGCGCGATCGCCGCAGAAAAAGATCCCGTAGTTAAAAAATATATCGCGATGTACGAACCCGAGCAGATCGTGAAACGCGCATGGCGTGACACGAAAAAAGGCAAAGACGTCAGCATGTACGGCTTTATTGCACGCGGACAAACGCTCCTCACCAAGCTTTTGCCGCATAAGATCATCATGTCCGTATGGCAAAACCAACAGAAGCTCAAATGAAAAATTATACACATTGCACACTCTGCCCTCGCAATTGCGGTGCTGATCGACGAGAAAAACACGGTTTTTGCGGTGAATCGGATAAGCTCCGCGTGGCGCGTGCGGCACTCCACTTTTGGGAAGAACCGCCGATCTCCGGGAATGTCGGCTCCGGCACCGTCTTTTTCACAGGTTGCACCCTACGATGTGTCTTCTGTCAAAATGCAAACATCGCAGGCGGACACCACGGCAAAGAGATCACAACCGAGCGACTTGCGGAAATCTTTCTGGAATTACAAGCACAAGGGGCGGCAAACGTCAACCTCGTCACACCGACACATTTTTTGCCGCACATCATAGAAACTTTGACGCTTGCGAAAGAAAACGGACTTTCCATTCCGATCGTGTATAATTGCGGCGGTTATGAAAAAGCGGAAACGCTTGCGCTTCTCGAAGGGCTTGTGGATATTTATCTCCCTGACTACAAATATCGCTCCCATTCGCTCGCAAAAACGCTCTCTGCCGCCGAGGATTATCCCGAAACCGCGGAAAAAGCACTCCGCGAAATGCTCCGACAAGTCGGCAAACCCGTCTTTGATGAAAAGGGCATGATGAAAAAAGGCGTCATCGTTCGCCATCTTGTCCTGCCCTCGCACACGGACGATTCCATCGCCGTTCTTGATTTTTTGCACGAAACCTTCGGGGACGATATCTATATCAGCATTATGAGTCAATATACCCCCATGAAAAAATTTGAAGATCACCCTGCTCTTTCTCGAAAACTGACCACTTATGAATATCAAAAAGTCGTGCTTCACGCAGAAAAGCTCGGCATCACGCAAGGCTTTTTGCAGGACGGCGCGGCGGCAAAGGAAAGTTTTATTCCTGCCTTCGATTTTACGGGGATCTGAACACAAAAATACAAGTTGATGTTGACATTTCTTATTCATAATGATAAAATAAGCACAAATTCAAAAAACAGGAGGCTCTTATGTCCGAAAACAAAACCGTATCCGCACAGCACGCTGTCATCGGCAACACCGAAGCGCATGGCGAGATCAAGTTTGAGCGCACGACACATCCCGGCGCACAGTGGTACTATCAGCCCACACAGCTCGGTCTTTTCATTCATTACGGCATTTCTGCCGTTCACGGTGACCTTGATATCTCGTGGGGCATGATGGACAACCCCATTCGCCGCAAAAAACGCAACGGCATCGCAACCCCTCGTGAATATTGGGCGCTCGCGGAAAAATTCAATCCCGACAAATACAATCCCGAAGAATGGCTCAGCGCGGCAAAGGAAGCCGGCTTTACATACGCCGTTTTCACCACACGTCATCACGACGGTTTCTCCATGTGGCCCTCCGAGGTCAGCGATTTCTCCACGAAAAATTATATGGGCGGCCGCGACCTTGTCCGTGAATACGCAGATGCTTGCCGCAAGGTCGGTCTTAAGGTCGGTTTTTACTATTCTCCTCCGGACTGGCGCTTTGATCAGAAATACCGCACCTTCTCCAACAGCAATCCCGAAGTTCCTTTCGCGGATATCGACCACAAACCTATGGATTCTATTCCTGAAATGCCTGCAGAGCACTATGCGCGTTATATCGAATACATGAACGCACAGGTGCGCGAGCTTCTCACCAATTATGGTCAGATCGACCTTTTGTGGTTCGATGGTACTGTAAATGATCTTGGCCCTGCCATCACGATCGAAGAGATCCGTGCGCTTCAGCCGCAGATCGTTGTCAATGACCGTATGTGGGGCTTTGGCATCGGTGACTATTGCTCAAAATTTGAATGTCAGCTTCCCAAAGAAAAACCCGAAATGCCTTGGGAAACCTGCCACATCTGGCATGTGGGCGGCGGTTGGTCTTACGTTCGCAACGCGGATAAATACCGTGATCTTGCCACCACGATGAATCAGTATAAAGTCTGCAAGGAATGGGGCGGTAATCTTCTTCTCAACATCGCGCCCCGTGCTGACGGCTCGGTTCCGGAAGCTTACTATCAAGCAGTTCGTGAATTTGCCGAAGCGAGAAAAGAATTTGATCGCGCAAATTAAAAAATCAGCTTTTCCTAAAACAAGAACCCCGACCTGTCATAGGTCGGGGTTTTGCTTGATTTTATGCCGCAAACTGAACCATTTGCCATATGTATGTTCCTTTCCATTCAAATTGATCGGCATATTTAATGAATCTATTCAAAGCCCTCTTTCTTTGATAAACCGCGAAAGCTCCCTTTGATTTTTGATGACGGTCAATTTGTCCGCATATTCGGTGATAACCTTTTGATACCGTGCTTTGGCAGCTTTCGTTCTGCCCTTATATAGAATCCACTTCATAAATTCGCGATCAAATTTCTCATTGCACCCCTCAGCACAGCTTTCCCGACGTTTGCCGCGATGTGTGCGATAACGCTTCCATGCGCGAAAAAAGCAATTGATACGATTAAAATTCATGAAAATGATCTCATCAGCTTCTTCCAATCGGCGCTCATAAAACACCTTTGAGTAGTTGCCGTCGATCACCCAGCTTTCGTTCGTATTCAGGAAATCCTCCACGATCTTTGCGCGTTCTTCAGAGGGGCGGATCACCCAACCGGGCAGAAAATGCGTGGTATCCAAATACAAAAGCGGCAGATCATATTTTTTTGAAAAAAGGGACGCAAGTGTCGATTTCCCGCTTCCGCTATATCCGATGATCATAATTTTTTTGAGCATAAAGCAATCTCTCCGAGCGATATAAGCATCAATGTGTTCTTGCCAAAAGATATTCTGCCAGTGCCACCAGGCGTTCGCTGTTTTCAAAACCACTGACAGCGCTGATGGCTTTTTCTGTCACATCTTTGGCATAAGTGCGTGCCGCGTCGATATCCATAAAACGCAAAAACGTCGTTTTATTCATTGCGGTATCCATCTGTGTTTTTTTACCGAGCGTTTTTTCGTCGCCAACAGCATCGAGGATATCGTCCACGATCTGAAAAGCAAGTCCGACGCCTTCCGCATAAGCGATCGCCGCTTTCATGCGAACGTCACGGAAATCCGCAATGCCTGCCGCATGACAGCCAAGGCAAGCAGCAGCGCGAATAAGTGCGCCCGTCTTTTTGGCGTGCATTTTGAGAAGCAAGGGGAAATCCACGGGATCCTTTTCCCCAAGAAGGTCGATCTGCTGACCGCCCATCATACCAAAAGCACCTGCATCACGAAGAAGCATCGCCGTTGCCGAGAGCGCGATTTCAGGCGCCACAAAGCGATTTCTTGCCGCAAGCTCATAACCGCGCGTGATCAGCGCGTCTCCGGCAAGGAGCGCGATATCTTCGCCAAAAACGATATGATTCGTCGGTTTTCCGCGGCGAAGCTCATCGTTATCCATACAAGGCATATCATCATGAATGAGTGAAGAAGCATGAACGCATTCGATCGCGCAAGCAAACGGAAGTGCCGCTTCGTCCCTGCCGCCAAACAATCGGCAAAATTCCAAAACGAGTGTGGCACGAATTCGTTTTCCGCCGGAAAGCGTGCTGTATCGCATCGCTTCGTAAAGCACGGAAAGAGCATCGTCTTCAGTTTCCAGATCATACAGAAGCGCGGCATCTGTCAGAGCTGCATTTTCCGCTAACATTTTTTTGATATCCATATCTTTGTATCCTTATTCGTTTTCTTCAAAGATTTCTTCGGCGATCTCGCCATTTTCACCCTTTTGCAGGATCTTCACCTTTTGCTCTGCCGCGTCAAGCGCCTCCGAGCAATATTTAACAAGTCCCACACCTTCTTCAAAAAGTGCGAGAGATTTATCCAGCATCGCGTCACCGCTTTCCATCGCACGAACGATCTCATCAAGACGCGCGAGTGCTTTTTCAAAGGTCATTTTCTTTTTTTCCGCCATGAAATGTTACCTCTTATTCTTCTGTTTTATCAATCTCGTCCACAGTCGCGTGAACACGTCCGTCCGTCAGCATAAAGGAAAGCTTTTTCCCTTTTGCCGTCTGTGAAACGGATTTTATCAGTTTTCCTTCTTCATCAAAAACGGCACTATATCCGCGAGAAACCACCGCCAAGGGATTCAGCGCATCAAGCTTTGCCGTATTTTTCGCAAAAATTACTCGTTTTGCGGCAAGCACTGCTTCCATACGGGAACGAAGTGCCGCATCGTAAGACGCAAACGCATTCTGTTTACGCATCAAAAGCGCCGCCATGCGGTCAGAAAGCGCCCGTTCTTCCATCGCAAGCGCCATGCGCTTATCGTCGATCAGATTCATGGGGCTTGTCAACACACGGGAAGACGCAAGCCGATCGAGTCTTTCACGGAAAAGCGAAAGCTTTCTCGAAAGCGTATTATTCATGCAATAGGAAAGCGTTTCCAAGACCGCCCTCAATTCTTCCGCATCGGGGACGGCAAGCTCTGCCGCCGCGGAAGGTGTGGGCGCACGTTTATCCGCCGCGAAATCACAAAGTGTAAAATCGGTTTCATGCCCGACGGCAGAGATCACGGGAATTTCCGATGTCGCCACCGTGCGCGCGAGCATTTCATCATTAAACGCCCAAAGATCCTCGATCGAACCGCCGCCACGCCCGATGATAATGACGTCAACGTTTTTGGACGCGTTAAAATATTTCATACCGCGCACAAGGTCAGGTGCCGCTTCCGCACCTTGCACCAAGGCAGGATACAAAATGACCTCGGCAAGCGGAAAACGTCTGCCGAGAATATTTAAGATATCGCGGATCGCAGCCCCCGTGGGTGAAGTGATCACGCCGATGCGAAGCGGGAGCGCAGGAAGCGCTTTTTTTCGGGATTCATCGAAAAGTCCCTCCACCGTAAGCTTCGCTTTGAGCTGTTCATACGCTACGTAAAGCGCGCCCACACCGTCGGGTTCCATCGTGTCTACATAAATTTGATATTGACCATCACGCGGAAAAACACCGATGCGTCCACCAAGGATCACGCGCATTCCGTTTTCGGGCATAAATTTCAGTCTGGACGCATTACCGCGAAACATCACGGCACGGACAGCACCGCCTGCGTCCTTGAGAGAGAAATAAAAATGCCCCGTTTTATAATGATTGACAAAGTTGGAGATCTCACCCTTCACAAAAACACGCATGAGAAGCTCATCACTCTCCAACACAAGCTTGATATATTCATTCAGTTCCGAAACGGAAATGATTCTTTTTTCCATTAAGATTCCCTCTTTAGTTTTTCGAGTCCGAGATACGCCGTGCCGACCGCGTTATCGCTGGAAAGCTCCGTATCCGCAAACCACACGTCACGGAGATTTTTTGCCAGCATCTCTTTGATGATGCCGTTTCGCATCACGCCGCCGGCATAAATGATGGGCAGATCAGGATATTTTTCACGTGCCGCCTCACTCATTTTCAGGATCGTTTTCCCTGCGAAAAGGATACCGAAGCGCGCCACGTCACAAGGTGCGGCTCCGTTTTTCAGCATTTTCTCCGCCGTATTCTGCGCACCCGAAATATTTGCGTCACCGCCGCGCACGCACACGTTCACGGGAATTTTTGCGGCAGAGGATTTTGCCATTTTTTCAAGCTCACCACCGCACGGGAACGTAAGCCCCAGCATCACACCGATGCGATCGACAAGCTGTCCTGCCGAAATATCAAGCGTTTTGCCGATGATGTTCGCACGAAAGCCGATCGTCTCATCGGGCGTGACGTGCAAAAGCTCCGTTGTACCGCCCGAAGCGTGAAACGCAAGAAATTCTCTTTTTCCGATGCTCTCATCGCCGCAAGTTTTCACCGCCGCCATGAGATGCCCTGCCTGATGAGAAAAACGGTACACAGGCACATTAAGCGTCGCCGCAAGGCTTTCCGCCACGGAAGCACCTGCCAGAAAACACGGCATATAAGAGCCTTCCACGTCACGCGGATACGCACTGTATGCCACAGCGTCGATCTTTTCCGTCGGTGCCAGTGCGCGCATGATCTCGGGGAGATTGACGGTATGCAAAAAAAGTGCGTTGCTCTGTCGAAGCCCGCACTCTCCTTGACCGACTGTCAATATTTTTCTCTCCTGGCGGAAGCCGCTATCATCTGCCAGCGCCGCTGAGGTCGTATAATTACTGGTGTCGATACCGAGAACTCTCATGCTTTGTTCCCTGCCTCTTTGGCAATGGCATTGAGAATACCATTGATAAATGCAGGCGCATCGTCTGTATCGTAGGTTTTCGCGATTTCAATCGCTTCATTCAGCGCAACGGCACGCGGCACGTCCGAATACAGCAATTCATATGTGCAAAGGCGCAAGATCGCAAAGGACATGCGCGCGATTCTTTCTTTTTTCCAACCCTTTGCGTATTCGATAATCTTTTCGTCGATCGCTGTAAGATTCGCAATCGTACCGCAGAAAAGCGAGGTTGCAAATTCATTCGAAGGGATTTCCGCTTCTGTACAGATCAGCACAAAAAATTCCGACGCTTCCATCTGCATCTGCGCATTGAATTCGTAACTGTAGAGTGCTTTTACCGCAGACTCTCTCGCGGTTCTTCTCGAAATAGATGCCATAAATATAGTTCCTTCCCTTTATGTCAAAGTTCCAATATTTCATTTTACTCTTAAATTATACCGCGCAAAGGAAAAAAAGTCAATACAAACCGCCGTCAAATATCCCCTTTTCTCTTTTTCACCAAAAAAACGCATCAAAAGACCGATAGATTCCTAAAAATCTATCGGTCTTTATATATCACTGATTATTTTCAATATATTTCGCAACGTCGCCGACGGTCTTGAAAGAAGTGATCACGTCATCGGGAACGGTGATGCCGTATTCCTGTTCGATCGCCATAAGCATTTCCACAACGTCAAGGGAATCTGCGCCGAGGTCATCAATAATGTCAGTATCCTCGCGGATCGAATCTACGTCTACCTGCAACTGGTTCGCAAGGATCTCTTTTACTGTTTCAAGCATATTCATAAATTGCCTCCTGATATTTTCGAGCCCCGAAGGGCGCTTTGCTTTACACTAAAAATTATATACGATAGCTATGTAATTTTCAATACCCTATAGAAAAAATTTTTTCGTTTTTCGATTTTTTATGAAAAATTCACACAAAAAAGTATCCATTTTCATCAATAAAATTCGTCATCTTCGTCAATTTTTTCGGCGATGACGCGAAGGATTTCCGCCTCCATTTTCGTATCCGGTTGAAAAACGATCTCCGCAAGCTCACCGTTAAACTGAAAAAGATAGGACCTGCTGTCTTGAGGGAAAAGAACTTGACAATAATTATATCGGATCTTGACTCTGCCGTATTTTTTTGCGAAAGCTTCTTTTTCTTCTTTTGTCTTGGGCGTTTTCACAAGAGCCTTTGCCGTGCGCATGGAAATGTTGCAGGCATACATGGCTTTTTGTCCCGTTTGTTTACGAACGATGAAATTGCCGTCCTCGATGATATACGTATACGTTGTGAAGCTATAGCGGAACATCAGCTCAAAGCTGAGAACGTAAAAGATCAGTGCGATCACCTCAAAGATCACTTGATACGGCACGTCAAGAAACAGCGTGGCGATCAAAAGACAGCCGATGATCATGCACGCAAACGAAAAGCATTTCGCCGTTTTGTTTTTGGGTGGGGTAAATTTCATCATCAATCCTCCGATCAAAAATTGATTTTTCATAAAAATTGAAAAAAAGTGGCAAAAGAAAAATTTGCCGCATAGAATGGGTTTGAGAAGGGTGTTCTCACCCGAAATTTCATCGAAACGATGTTTTTACTTTTGGAGGTCACTATGGAAATCAATCAAAATATGTTAAATTCTCTGCTCTCTCTTTCCGATGCTGAGCTGCAGGAAAAAATGCGCATGATCGCTCTCGCACTCGGACTGAACCCGATGATCGTCACGATGCAGACGTCAAACGTCACAAAACTGCGCGGCACGCTGGAAAATACGAGCGTTGATGAGTTGAACCGCATGCTCGGCGGCATCGAAAGCGCAGAAGCTTCGGAAATTCTCAAAGCCATCGAACAAGAAAAGAACCGCTAAAGCAAGCCGAGATCAGCGAAGAAAGGAGCCGAGAGATGAACAATGATTTCAGCGACAAGCTAAACAGTCTGCTCCAAAATCCGGACATGATGGCACAGATCAAAGCGCTGGCAGACACCATGACACAAAACGGAGAAAAAAACGGCCCGTCCGCACCGACAAATGCCGCGCCAAGCGCGGAATCTGAAGAAGCAGCGCTTGCCACTCTGCAAGCGGAACAAGCGCTGACACTTGGCGGCGGATTTCTTTCTCCCGCTTTTGAACAAAATATCAAAAACACTTGCGCACTGCTGCAAGCATTGAAGCCTTTTCTCGACGTACGTCGCCGCGAAAAGATCGACAAGGTGCTGAAAATGATGAATCTGGCACAGATGGCGGGGCGTTTCGGAAACTTCATATAAAGGAGGGCGCCATGGATATTTACAGCAGAAGCTACGGCTCGATCGAAACCGAGCCCAAGGAAAGAACCATCTCCCTGCCACCCGATTACAACGGCAGTTTATACCGTGAACCGCCCATGCCCCGTCCCGAAGAAAATGACAAAACACCCGAAAAGCAGGAAACGAAGCAAGCAGAAGAAAAAGAAGAAAAGCCACTCTGTGCGCCATTTTCGGAAAAAGAAAAAAACACGGGCGCTTTTCGGAGCATTCTGGAAAAAATCTCAGCAGAGGACTTGATCCTTTTCATCTTGATCCTTTCGATCTTACTCGGAGATGCCGATGATAACGGAACAGTCCTTGCCGTGATTCTTGCGATATTGCTCACATAAAAACGCCGCTCAGTTCAGATAAAACATATAGTCTTGAAATACGAAAGAAAAATCCGAGCCGGTGAGAGTGACGTGCATCTGGATCCGC
The DNA here is from genome assembly GCA_964466625.1 of uncultured Lachnospiraceae bacterium. Classification (GTDB taxonomy): domain Bacteria; phylum Bacillota; class Clostridia; order Oscillospirales; family CAG-272; genus QALR01. Next base: position 15,994 of record CAYXQF010000039.1, read on the forward strand.
CCTTGATAGCTGCGGATAAACCCCGTGATCACACCCGTGGTCATGTCGACGGAAACCTTTTCACGTATCTCGCCTTCATCGTATTCATAAATAATGGTGCAAATGCCGTCCTTTTCCACGTAAGTGCGTGTACGGTACACCTGGTTGGAAAGATCAGAAAAATCGGGGATCGGAGAAAACGTGTCATAGCCGTAATCCGCCGAAAGCATATAGTAAACCGTGGAGGCATCGCGGTAGTTCATCACCTGTATGCGTTCACCATCACAAGTGACGCTCTGCACCACGCTGTCAAAAAAATCATAATAATTGATCTTAAACCGATCGCCATAACGCCAGATCTCATAAGTACCCGCATCGGGCAAGGTCGGATCTGCCTCTGCGGTGGTGGACACCTCCACCTTGATATAGTAGCTATCCCTGAAGGGCGCTTCCCAAAAAAGCTTTTCCATAGACTGGTCATGCGACGGAGGAATATACACGTTTTCTTCCGCCGGTGTATAAACGGGGAAAGAAAGACCGTCTTGTGTTCCGAGGGAAACTTCCTCGTCCTGCGTTTTGGGAAGCGTGATCACACCCATGCGGTAAAGCCCGAATAGTGAAAGCGCACAAACGCCCGAAAAAAGCAGCAAGACGGAAAGAATAGACAGCACGGTCAAAACATTTTTGTCAGTTTTCCGCGTCTTCATGAATATCGCCGCTCCTTTCGCAGTTCTTTCTTTCGGGTGCCGTTACACATTCTTTTTTGATAAAAATTGCACGGCGGTGTTTTAAGATTTCCAGAAAAGCGATCGCCAGAACACCGAGGGAAACGGCGATCACCGGATATTTTGAAAAAATGACGGAAGCGATGCAAAAGACCGCCGTTGCCGCATAGATCGCCAGCACGGATTGCCATGCGGAAAGACCGCTGTCCAACAATTTATAGTGCAAATGCGTGCGATCCGCACGAAAAGGACTTTGCCCTTTGAAAAGACGGCGGAAAAACGCGATCACCGTATCCATGATCGGCAAAGCAAAGATCATTGCCGGCACCACGATGGAAAAAAGCGCTTGCGCCTTGAAAAGACCGAAAACGGAGATATACGCCATCGCATAGCCGATAAACATCGCACCCGCGTCGCCCATAAAGATCGTGGCACGGTTGAGATTGAAGGGCAAAAAGCCAAGGATCGCGCCGCAAAGCGCCGCGGAGATAAACGCTGCGATGACGTTGCCCATCAAAAGCGCCGTCAGCATGAGCGTCAAGGATTCCAGCGCTGTGACACCGCCCGCAAGACCGTCAAGTCCGTCGATCAGATTGACGGCGTTGATGATCAAAACGAGCCAAAGCACGGTAAAAGGAAGCGAAAAGATACCCAGCTCCACGACCTTACCAAAAAGAGTGATGTATTCGATCGTGCCGCCGAAATACGCCGTCACACCGGAGATCACCACTTGGCAAAGAAGCTTCACCAGCGGACGCATGGAGATCATATCGTCGATCATGCCGACCAAGGTGATCGACATGCCTCCAATAACGAGGATCGCCACCGAACGCGGCACCGTTCCCGTGATATAAAGAGAGAGGATCAGCGCGGAGAGGATAAATCCCGCGAGAATAGCAAGCCCACCGAAATAGGCGACGGGCGTTTGATGCAGCTTTCGCTTTCCGTCCGGGATATCCATACAGCCGCAGAGCGCGGCAAGCTTTCTTGCGGCAGGAGAGAGAAGGAAGCTTCCCCCCATGCCGATCAGAATAGCAAAAAGGCAGAAGATATTATCTGCACGGAAAACCGTTTCAAGCATAAAAAATCAAGCTTTCTTTATCTTATTTTGCGAGGAAGCCCACTTTGCGGTAAACCTTGGAGAGCGTTTTGCGCGCGATATAAGAAGCCTTATCCGCATTTTCACGGAGAAGGTTTTCAAGATAACCCTTGTCCGCCATAAGTCTTGCGTATTCTGCCTGAATGGGTGCAAGACCGTCTGCGCATGCTTCGCCAACGGCGATCTTGAAGTCACCGTAGCCGCGGCCTTCAAATTCCTTTTCGATCTCCTCAAAGGTCTTACCTGTGAAGCAGGAATAGATGG
>CAYXQF010000040.1:0-18024 GCA_964466625.1 uncultured Lachnospiraceae bacterium
TACGGCGCAGAAATTTTTGAAGGACTCAAGGCATATAAAACACCTGCGGGCGATATCCAGCTTTTCCGCCCGATGGAAAATATCACTCGTATGAATAATTCTGCGGAACGTCTTTGCTTGCCGAAGCTCGACCCCGAATTCACGCTCCACGCGCTGAAAACCTTCGTGGACGTGGAAAGGGAATGGGTTCCTTCCGAAGACGGCACGTCGCTTTATTTGCGTCCGTTCCTTTTCGGTAACGATGAAACGCTCGGTGTTCACACCATTCAGAATGCGCTCTTTATCATTATCGCATCTCCTGTTGGCAGTTATTATCCCGAAGGTATCAATCCCGTTCGCATCATGATCGAAACCGAAGACGTTCGCGCGGTACGCGGCGGCACCGGTTATGCAAAATGCGGCGGTAACTATGCGGCAAGTAACCGTGCCGGCGAAGTTGCCGAGAAGAAAGGCTTCTCTCAGGTTCTTTGGCTTGACGGCGTGGAACGCAAATATATCGAAGAAGTCGGCGCGATGAACGTTATGTTCAAGATCGATGGCAAAGTGATCACACCGAAGCTTACAGGCTCCATTCTCCCCGGTGTGACCAGAAAATCCTGCATCGCGCTTCTCGCTGACCGCGGTGTTGAAGTGGAAGAAAGACTTCTTTCCGTTGATGAACTCATCAGTGCGGCAAAGAGCGGCAAGCTCGAAGAAGCTTGGGGCTGTGGTACGGCGGCTGTCGTTTCTCCGATCGGTGAGCTTTCTTACGAAGGCGAAAGCTATATTGTCAGCGGCGGCAAGATCGGCGAAGTAACACAATCGCTTTATGATGCCTTGACCTCGATTCAGTGGGGCAAAGCAGAAGATATTCACGGCTGGACAGTTAAGATTTAAGGATTTTGACGATGAAATTCAAAACAAGACTGATGTCCGCGACCGATGTGGAAAGAGCGCTGATGCGCATTTCCCATCAGATCGTGGAAAAAAATCACGGTACGGAGAATCTTTGCTTTATCGGTATCCGTTCGCGCGGTGTACCGCTGGCGGAGCTTCTGCGCGATAATATCAAGAAGATCGAAAATGTGGAGCTTGAGGTCGGTACACTGGATATCACGCTTTATCGTGATGATCTTGGTGAGAAAAAAGAACCGCTGATCAACGGCACACACGTTCCTTTTTCCGTGACAGACCGCGTAGTGGTGCTTGTGGACGACGTGATCTACACCTCTCGCACGGCACGTTGCGCTCTGGAAGCGGTGATGAAACTTGGCAGACCTTCGCGCATTTATCTTGCGGCGCTCATTGATCGCGGTCACCGCGAGCTTCCTATTCGCCCCGATTTTGTGGGGAAAAATATTCCCACGTCGAGAGAAGAATCGGTGACGGTTCTCGTGCCACCGATCGACGGCGAGCTTGCTGTGGATCTTTATGAAAAATAACCGGGGAATCCCGTCAACATGTGAAAAGTCCGAAAAGAAAACGATCTCTTCGGGCTTTTTTTGAAAGGAATTTTTATGGCTGATTTCAGTATCGGAGAAATGCAGGAAATGCAATCCGTTTTGCAGGAAAAATATAAACATATCTGGGAACCGATCGGCCCTGAAACAGGACAAAATAAATTGCTTTGGCTGGTCGGGGAACTGGGTGAGGTCATTGATATCGTGAAAAAGAACGGTGGCACTAAAGCTTGCACCGATCCTGCGCTTCGCCAAGATCTCGTCGAGGAACTTGCGGACGTTCTCATGTATTATAATGACGTTTTGAATTGCTATGGCATTTCTGCAGACGAACTCAAAAAGGTATATATCGAAAAATTCGAGAAGAATATGAAGCGTTGGTGAAAAATCCACGTTCCGTGGAATTTCACCCTCTTTTTGGTTGGTGGTCTTTTGTTTTCCCAAGTGATATACTAAAGACACCAAAGAAAAAGGAGTGATAACTGATGACAGTAACTTTTGGTACAAGACTCAAAAAGCTTCGTAAGAGTGCAGATCTTACGCAACAGGAATTGGCGGAAGAAATCGGTGTCAGCGTACAAGCGATTTCCAAGTGGGAAACGGATACGGGCATGCCCGATATTTCGCAGATCGTACCGCTTTCGCGCGTTCTGGACGTTTCCGCAGACGTTTTGCTCGGCATTGTTGATGAAAATGACAGCGCGGAATTCGATGCGATCTACAAAAAATGTATGGCGATCGAAACGGTGAATTCATGCAGTTGGCCCCCCGCTGCAGAAAAAGCAGAAGTTGGGTTTCAAATGATGTATGAGTTTTTCCTTTCTCACCCGAATAATGTCCGTGCAGCGAAATATCTGCTGGATCTTTCTGAGCTTTATTGGGGAAAATTTCATGTGTTTGCCGATGATGATGGAGCTCTCAAAGAATGTGAGCGCTTTGCAAATTGCATTTTTCGTCATAGTGATGACGCAGACTTGCAGGCAGAGGCAAGATTTTTGATCGCATCGGTTTGGGCGCGAGTGGGGCAAAAAGAAAAGGCGGAAGAAATGCTTTCCAAAATGCCTTTCCGTTATGGTGACCGTTGCTATTGGTCTGCGGAAGTGGCTGAAAAAGTGGGTGACTACGAAAAAGCAGAGGCACTTTGCAGAGAAAGCTTTTCCTATCGCGTTAGGTTTATATCGCGTACGCTTCGCTTGATGGCGCATCTGCCAAGCAAGTCTTATGAGGAGCAGACCGCCTACGAAGAATATATGCTTCGTATCATCAATGCCTTTTTATCGGGTGGTAACGATATGCCGCATAGACAAGTTTACCAAAAGATGTCGATTCTTGTGGGTCTTGTGAAAAGATATCTGCACCTCGGTGATGCAGAGCGTGCGGCGGAACGCTTTGAGGCGCTTGTGGCGACTGCGGAAGATTATCTTGCATTTATCAATAATGGCGTCAAAGGTTCCGCTCTGATGCTTTTTGATGACGGACTTGATTATTATGATGGTGACGTTAATGGCGCTGTGCGCCGTGAAACGGTGATGGAATGTTTGCACCGTGCGATTGGTTACGGAGAAAACATGGAACTTGCCAAGGGAAATGGGCGCATGGGAAGATGCGTTGCAAAGGCAAAAAAGATCAGCGGTGAAACAATCTGAAAATAAAACTCCCACAGAATTTTCTGTGGGAGTTTTTAGTTACTTTCAGTTAATTTCCTTCTTTTTCAGCAGAGGCAAGAGATCAAACACCGTTTTAATGGGAATCAGTGTTGTGCCTTCGGATACCTTGATCTCGGTTTTGCCGAGGTTGCGGCTGGGGACGGCGATCTTGGTAAATCCAAGACGTTCACCCTCGCGCACACGCTGTTCGATGCGGGAAACGGCACGCACTTCACCCGAAAGACCAAGCTCACCGATGCAAAGAACGTCATCTGGGACGGGAAGATCACGCAGACTGGAGATCATGGCGAGCGCCATGCCTGTGTCGGAAGCGGTTTCTTCAATTTTGATGCCGCCGATGACGTTCACATAAACGTCAGATGCGGAAAAACGAAGTCCGAGGCGCTTTTCCAAAACGGCGAGCACCATATATACGCGGTTATAATCAATACCCGTAGACATACGCTTGGGAGAGGGGAAAACGCTTGTGGTGACAAGAGATTGGATCTCCGCAATGATGGGACGCGTACCCTCGATCACGCAGACGGCACAGTTGCCCGAAACGCCCTGCGGACGGTCCGCAAGGAGCATTTCCGAGGGACTTTCCACTTCTTGCAAGCCGAGCTCTGTCATCTCAAAAACACCGAGCTCGTTGGTGGAACCGAAACGGTTCTTGATGGCGCGGATCACGCGGCAATTCTGACGGCTTTCACCTTCAAAATAAAGAACGGTATCCACCATGTGTTCCAATACCTTGGGACCTGCGATGCTGCCTTCTTTATTGACGTGACCGACGAGAATGACAGAGGTGCCTTCGGTTTTTGCTTTGCCGATGAAAACGCCTGCACATTCGCGGATCTGTGTGACACTTCCGGGAATGGTATTGCTTTCGTTATGATACATGGTTTGGATAGAGTCGACGATAATGATGTCAGGTGTGCATTTTTCAGCGGCCTTGAGGATCTTTTCCACATTGGTTTCGGTCAAAACGTAAAGCTTGCCGCTTTTGATGCCGAGTCTTTTTGCGCGCATGGAGATCTGTGAAGTGGATTCTTCACCCGAAACGTAAAGCACGGTGCGTTCTTCCGCAAGGCTTGCGCAGATCTGCAAAAGCAATGTGGATTTGCCGATGCCGGGTTCGCCCGAAAGCAATACCACAGAGCCTTCCACAAGACCGCCGCCGAGCACGCGGTCAAATTCACCGATGCCCGTGGAACGGCGCAGATAATCAGGCAGATTTTCCGAGGAGAGAAGCTCGGGCTCACTTTCATTGGTGACGCGCGCGAGCATGGTATGTCTTCTTGCGGCAGGTGTTGCTGCGGCAGGCGCAGGTGCTTCATAGGTTTCTTCCGTAAAGGTGTTCCAGTTTCCGCATTGGGGGCATCTGCCAAGCCATTTTGCGCTTTGATAGTCACATTCCGAGCAGACGTAAACGCTTTTTGCTTTTTTCATTTTCCTGTCCTTTCTTGGTGTGGGACGCTGTCCCACGCCCTGCCAAAGGGATAATAACCCTTTGGAATCCCGATGTAGGGGTTATTCTTGGGTATCCAGATATTGTATGATGGACGTATAGATGCTCATGGCGAGCTTTTTTTGATAATCGTCGGTTTTGAGAAGTTCTTTTTCTGCAAAATTAGAGAGAAATCCGCATTCGACAAGGACGGCAGGAATCTCCAGATGAGAGAGGAGATAGATGTTATCATCGGCGGCTTTGGTCTTGCGCGCGTTTGCGGTGTTCAGCACGGTGGAATCCGCTTGGATCCGATCGGCAAGGACAGCGCTTTCCGTATTATTCGGGGAATAATAGACCTGCAAGCCGCTATATTTTTCGACAGGAAATTTATTCATGTGGATACTGACGAAGATGGCGTTTTCCTGCTCTTCTGCAAGGGCGAGTCGGGCATTCAGATCGTCACGCTTTTTGTGATCGGACGAAGGATCGGCAAGCTCGATGTCACTTTCTCTTGTCATCACGGTGCGCACGTTCGCGCTTTCAAGGAGTGCGGAAAGTTTTTTTGCCACGGCAAGGTTGAGGTCTTTTTCCAGCGTGCCGTCGTCATCTGCTGAGGCACCGCCGTCGCGTCCGCCGTGTCCTGCGTCGATGATGACGGTGTATACCGTCTTTTCCTCGGTGTCAGCACCTGCGCTTTGCACGGTTTCTCCGCGGAAAAGCAGATTTCCCATCAGCACCGAAGAGAGGAGCATCAGCGCAGAAAAACAGGTAAATTGCAGGAAAAAGGTGAAAAATCGTTTGAATCCGATATGCAAAAAAACTCACCGCCGTTTCGTAATTGTTTTCTGAAAAATTATTAAAATTATATGAAAACGGCGATGAGTTTATGATGTTTTGTTTTTGAGTTTTATTCTTCGGTTTTTTTGCCGAAAAGCTTAAATTCTTTGGTGCCGAGGAAGTAAGCAAGTCCTGCGAAAAGGGCAGGGAGCACGGAAGCGAGCAGATAGGAGAACGGCGACTGAGATACGTAATAGATGCCGAGCGCGGGCGCGTCCCAAATCAGCTCAAGGAGTGCTGTGACCGTGTGAACGCCGCGAACACCTGCGTAGTCTTTATAAAAGAACGTGATGATATTGACGATGTTCAAAAGGAAGCTTGGTGCGGAAGCGAGAAGTCCCACATAAAGACCGGAAAGCGGATTCATGTTCAAACGTCCGCCATCTGCCGCAATCTTATCTTTGGCACCTTTTGTCCAAAGCTGAGAGTGAATGAGATAATAATAAAAAGCGAAAACGAAAGCTGTCGCGATGATAATAATGCTGTTGATCGAGCTTTCTTTTCCTTGTGTGTCAGTAACAAGGAGTGGGGAGGTGCAGACGATGCTGAAGACCGCGAGTGCTACACGCGTGGTGAGGAGTTTGAAAAATTCATTTTTGTATCTTTGCCAGAATTCACGAAATTTCATGCCGAGGGGTATCCTTTCGATTTTATGTTATTAAAATTATTATAGCGCTTTTTTTCACTTTCTTCAAGGATATTTGCGAAATTTTATGTGCCGCAGAAAAAATTTTACAAATTTTGTGCTTTTTTTGTGAAAAAAGTTTTGTATTGTTCGCAATTTTATTATATAATAAAAAGCAAGAAAAGTTCTGAGAGGATCAAAAACGAAAGGAAGTGAATTTTATGGCAGAAAAAACGAGAGCTGTCGAGGATTTTTCTCCCGCGGTGGAACGCTTTTTGCGATATAAGCTTATCATTCAGGGCAGATCGTCGCAAACGGTCTCGGAATATCGATCCGATCTGCATCTGTTTTTTCAATATATGATCGCCATGCGAAAGGGGATCTCTTCTTCTTCTGATGCTTTTGAAGAAATTTCGATCGCAAGCGTGGATACGGAATTTGTAAAAACGGTCACTTCGCTTGACATTATGGAGTTTCTTTTCTATCTTGCCAATGAAAGAAAAAACGCACCGCCTGCTCGCGCAAGAAAGCTTTCGGCTATTCGCGCATTTTTCAAATATATGGTGGCAACGGAGCGCGCGATGGAAAAAAATCCTGCCGCGGATATCGAAACACCAAAAAAGAAAAATGCCTTGCCGAAATATTTGACGCAGGAAGAAAGTCTGGACCTTTTGACCACCATTGCGGAAGACAGGGATTCAAGAAACAGAGAACGTGATTTTTGTATCATTACGCTGTTTCTTAACTGCGGCATGCGTCTTTCGGAGCTTGTGGGCATCAATCTTTCCGATATCGACCGCGAGATGCGCTCGCTTCGCGTTGTGGGTAAAGGTAATAAGGAAAGGATCGTTTATCTCAACGATGCTTGCCGTGATGCGCTGGCTTCTTATTTGCTCTGCCGCACGCGCGACATGGATCACGTTCAGGACAAAAACGCGCTCTTTCTTTCTCGTTTGCAAAAGCGCATGGGAAAACAAGCCGTGCAAAACGTGGTATATAAATATTTAGAAGAAACGGGTATGGGAAACAAGCATTTTTCTACGCATAAGCTTCGTCATACGGCGGCAACGCTGATGTATCAGGAGGGTGGCGTGGACGTGCTTGCACTCAAAGAAATCCTCGGTCACGCCCAACTCAGCACCACGCAGATCTACACGCACGTTGCCGACAAACAGCTTGAAGAAGCTGTGGCAAAAAATCCGCTTGCTGACGTTCGCCGCAAAACGCTCGCGAAAAAGAGCGTGAAAGAGGAAGAAGACGAGTGAAACTCTCTGCAAAAAGAAACAAACGTTCTCCTTTTCTGTTTACATTCTTCGGTTTGTGTGATATAATGTGACCACCGAGCGAAAAGAGGCTCGCTCGGTATGTCGGACAGCGAAAGTTTTGGTTTCTTGTTTTTCTGCTGTCCGCGTCGGGATACCTTCAAAAAGAAAGGGGACGACCGATTGAAAGGAATTGGTTACGAGGGCTGTGAAGGTCTTTCGGAGCTTGACGGCGAACGCCTCACGAAAGTGGAGGAGCGCGCCAAAAGCAATACCCGAAGGCTGGATCGCCTGGAAAAGCTGATCGACGAGGTGCATACGCAAAATGAACACATGGCGCGCCTTGTCGCTGAGTTGGAATTTACAAACCGAGAGCTTGCCTCCCACGACAGACGGCTGCGTGAGATCGAAAATCAGCCGCGAAAAAACGTCAATATGTTGATCGGCGCATTGGTGACGGCGATCGTCACCGCCATTGTTGGCGGACTTTCGGCGCTCTTGTTTTGAGAAAGGAGTGTTCGATATGACAGATCTTGTAATCTGGGCGATCATCGTCGGTGTGCTTGCCGTTTTGACGGCGCTTCTTTATCGCTTTGGCTGTCTGAATCAAGCGAAAGCGATCCTTCTTCACCTTGTGGTGGAAGCGGAGGAGCATTGGGGCGGCGGTACGGGTGAGATCAAATTTTCCGAAGTGGCAGAGCGACTTTATGAAAAGCTGCCTGATGTTGCGAAAATTCTCCTCAGTGAAAAGACCATCGCTTCGCTGATCGAAAATGCGGTGGCGCAAATGAAAACCATACTGACAGAAAAATAAAAAGAACGGTGAAAACCGTTCTTTTTTATTTGCAAAAAATGATTCCCCAAACATTCGGGATTCCCAAGGGACTCGTCCCTTGGGCAGAGCCGTGAGACGGCGTCTCGCGCAGGGTTTGGGACAGCGTCCCGATTTTACATTTTGGCTTCGAAGATCTCGTGTTCACATTCGCCCTTGGTGCAGACGGAAAGGCGATAGCCGATGACGTTTTTGAATTCACGGAACTTGGCGTCTGCCTGCAAAATGCCGCCCTCATAGAGCGTGCAGACTCCGCGACGGAAATCACAGCGCAGGGTGGAAAGACCGATGTTGAAGCCCTTGCCGCGCATTTTCACATAGCTTTCGCGCAGAGTCCAAAGACGGCAGAATGCTTCCTTCGGGTTGGGAGAAAGGTGCATAGCGCTGTATTCGGGTGTGGAGAAAAATTTGTTGGCAACGCCCATGATGTCGTGAGGGGCATCGACCTTTTCGATGTCCACGCCACATTCCACGTTTGAAACGGTGCAGACAACTTTGGTGCCGCTGTGGGATACGTTAAAATGGAGATCATCACGATCTGCAAGATAGGGCTTGCCGTATTCGTTTGTTTTCAGATTCAGCTCTGTGATGCCGTAATTGGCGCGGAGCACCTCACGGAGAAGAAGTTCGCTTGCCATAAGGGAAGCTTTTGTTTCTTCGCGTTTGGCGTTTTCTACGCGCGCTTTTCTCTCATCGGAGAGTGTATTTATAAAAGGTGCGCGGTTTTCTTCCGATAAAAGCTTGGAAAAATCCGCATAATATGTTTTGGCAAAATTCATATATCATCATTTCCTTTTTTCTATTGATCATGTAAGACGAGTATAGCACATTTTTTCGACAAAGTCAATCGCCCCGAAAAAGGTCGAATTATAAAAAAATTATTTTTCCTATAGACAAATGCCGTGAATTTTGATACAATATAAGAAGTAACAAACAAAATCATAAAGATTTGGAGATTCGTTTATGACAAAAGCTGCGATTTTTGATTTTGACGGCACCCTTGCCAATACACTTCCCGATTTGAAAATCACCATCAACCTCACCCGCGCGCATTTCGGACTTCCGCCTGTGACGGAAGCAGACGTGCTTGTTCACGTCAGCCAGCATTTGCCGCGCTACATTGAATTGATGATCCCCGAGATCACCGATCCCGCGACCATTGACGAAGCGGTGCAGGTCTATTATGGCTTCTATGAAAAGCATTATCTCAACGAAACCTATCCTTACCCCGGTATCGTGGATATGCTCAAAACACTCAAAGCCGAAGGCGTAAAGCTCGGCGTGCTTTCCAACAAAAACCACAAACATACAAAGGAACTCACCGAAGCACTTTTCCCGGATATGTTTGATCTGATCTGGGGTTCTGTTCCCGAAGTTCCCGCAAAACCCAATCCTGCAAGAGCTTATATGATGGCAGAGGATTTCGGTGCCGAGATGAATGAGATCGCCTATGTCGGTGACTCTGATATCGACATGAAGACGGGTGTGAACGGCGGCATGACTTCCATTGGCGTTTCTTGGGGCTATTGCGAAGTGCCGATTTTGGAAGCAAACGGTGCGAAGATCATCGTAAATGACGCGGACGAGCTTTATAAGGCTATCAAGTCCATTTGATCAAGGAAACAAATTTTATGTAATTTATAGAAAGGGCTTTCCGTTTTTCGGAAAGGGTACAAAACTATGAAACTCCCATTTGAAATTGATTTGAAAGACAAAGTTGCTGTCGTTACCGGTGGTGGCGGTGTTCTTTGCTCCGGCTTTGCCAAAGCACTCGCTGCTTGCGGCGCAAAGGTTGCTGTTTGTGACCTTCGCCTTGAAGCAGCAGAAGCTGTTGCGGCTGAGATCCGTGCAGACGGCGGCATCGCGATCGGTGTTGCAGCAAACGTTCTCGACCGTGCTTCCGTGGAAGAAGCAAAGAAAGAGATCGACGCGAAGCTTGGCACTTGCGATATTCTTCTCAACGGTGCCGGCGGTAACAATCCCCGCGGTCAGACTACCAAAGAATATCTCGAACCCGAAGATCTTGACGCTGCTGTAGAAGGTGTTCGCACATTCTTTGATCTCGATCCCGAAGGCGTTGGCTTCGTATTCAACCTCAACTTCCTCGGCACTCTCATTCCTACTCAGGTATTTGCACGTGATATGGCAAAGAAAGACGGCTGCACTGTCATCAACGTTTCCAGCATGAACAGCTTCCGTCCTCTCACAAAGATTCCTGCATACTCCGGTGCAAAAGCAGCTGTTTCCAACTTCACACAGTGGCTCGCTGTTCACTTCTCTAAAGTAGGTATCCGTGTAAACGCGATTGCTCCCGGCTTCTTCCTCACCAACCAGAACCGCGCGCTCCTCATGAACGAAGACGGCTCCTACACCGAACGTTCCAACAAGATCTTGACACATACACCTATGGGCAGATTCGGTACTCCCGAAGACCTCACAGGTACACTCCTCTGGCTCTGCGATAACGGTGCTTCCGGCTTCGTAAACGGCGTCGTTGTTCCCGTTGATGGTGGTTTTGCTGCTTATTCCGGCGTTTAATTTCTCTTTTCAAAAGAAAAACACGATCTTGAGATCAAGAAATTTGCAAAATTTATCAAAAACTATTGCATTTTTGTAAGTTTTGTGGTATGATTGTTCGTAGCTATCACGAATCGTGTGTGCTTTTTGATTTTTAAAAAGTTAAAAATTCGCACCGAAAGGTTGGCGGGGGTGCGAAAATTAAGTATCCGCCGGAAAAGGAGATTAAACACATGGGTGCTCTTCAGTACGTTCTCGGCGCGATTTTGCTCGTAGCGGCAATCTTCCTTATTGTTGTTGTCGTTCTTCAGAACAAAGCAAAACGCGGTCTTTCCGGTGCTATCGCCGGTGGAACAGATTCTTACCTCGGTAAGAACGGCGGTACTGCCGCAAAAGGTAAATTGCTCTCGAAGCTCACAACCATCGTTGCGATCGTTTTCGTTGTCGTTGTTGTGATTGCATACTTCTTGGCATAAACCGAAAACAAAATAAAAACCGTCTGTTTTCAGACGGTTTTTTTGTTGCAAACTATTTATTTATTCACATATTTATGATATACTAAATCTGTTATGAATATAAATTATCATTCAGAAAGGCATTTAGATGAAAAAAACTTGTAAGGAATGTGAAAAAAATCCAAGACTTGGTAAAGTCGGCGGACAAGCGGTGCTGGAAGGCGTCATGATGCGAAGCGGAGAAAACGTATCCGTATCTGTACGCGCGGAAGACGGCACTGTGCAAACGAAGGATTCTCAGTTCGTTTCTGCCCGTAAAAAACATAAGATCTTAGATATCCCGATCGTTCGCGGTGTGGTCTCCTTTGTGGAATCCATGCAGATGTCCTTTGGCACGATGAACGATTCCGTGAATCTTCTCGGTATCGAGGAAGAAGAAACAAAATTTGAAAAATGGCTGAAAAAGAAATTCGGCGCGAGCATTCTCGACGTGCTGATGCCGATCGCGATGGTCCTTGGCGTGGCACTTGCTTTGGGGCTTTTCGTCTTCTTGCCTGCCCTCATCGGTCGCGGTGTTTCCTATCTTTTCGGCGGTGATATCGGTATCTGGCAGAGCGTCATTGAAGGCGTGATGAAGGTCGTGATCTTTATCGTTTATATGCTTCTCGTTTCCATGATGAAGGATATCAGGCGAACGTTTGAATATCACGGTGCGGAGCATAAATCCATTTTCTGCTATGAAAGCGGCGAAGAGCTCACTGTGGAAAACGTAAAAAAACACGGCAGATTCCACCCCCGTTGCGGCACGAGCTTTATGTTTGTGATGATCTTTATCGGCATCGTGCTCGGATTCTTTATCCCGTTTGAAACCGTTTGGCTTCGCACACTTTGCAAAATTTTGCTGCTTCCCATCACGATGGGTATCGGCTATGAATTTTTGATGTATGCAGGTAAGCATGACAACTGGCTTATCCGTGCGCTTTCCGCGCCCGGTCTTTGGATGCAGCGCATCACCACAAAAGAACCCGATGAAAAGCAGATCGAAGTGGCGATCGCTTCTCTGAAACATGCACTTCCCGATGAATTTCCCGACAGAGAACAGCTTCGTTTGCGACTCGAAGCGGAAGGCACGGTAGAGGAAGCTTCCCTCGAGGAAACGGGCGCATGAGAGCAGGAGAACTTTACCGTGAGCTGAGAGATGCGCTTGCTCCCACGCTCGGTGAGGGTGCTTCCTATGAAGCAAGGGAAATTCTCACAGCGCTTTGGGACGAGCCTTTTCCGATGCTTCTTGCTTCTTATCGCGCGCTTGATGACAAAATCATCGCGAAAGCGAAAAGCGTTGTGGAGCGCCGCAAAAACGGCGAACCGCTGGCGTATATCCTCGGCTTTGCGTATTTTTACGGATTGCGCTTTTCCGTTTCTCCGGCGTGCCTGATCCCGCAGGCGGATACGGAGATCGTGACGGAAAAGGCGATCGCATGTCTTCCGAAGGGCGCGCGCTTTGCGGATATCTGCACGGGAAGCGGCTGTATCGCGCTTTCGGCTCTCCATGAAACGGAAAACACGGAAGCGTATGCTTACGATCTTTCCGAAGGGGCGCTTGCCGTGGCACAAAAGAATGCGACGGATCTGGGACTGGAAAACCGTTTCCACGCGATCTGTGCCGACGTTTTTGCGGAAGATTTTCTCGCGCAGGACGGTATGTTCGATCTGATCGTTTCCAATCCCCCTTACATCAGAACCGAAGTGATCGACACGTTGGAATCCGACGTTTTGGCGGAGCCTCATATGGCGCTCGACGGCGGTGCGGACGGCCTGCGTTTTTACCGAAGACTACTCGACGTTTGTCCTGCACATATGAAAAAAGGCGGCGTTTTGCTTTTTGAGATCGGCTACGATCAAAGGGAAGCGCTCAGGGCGCTTTGCGAGGAAAGACGGCTTTCCTGTGAATTTTTCCGTGATTTCGGCGGAAATGACAGGGTTTGTCTTGTGAAACTATAATTATCTTTAATATATTCGGAGGTCATTATGAAAAAGATCAGTACAACAAAAGCGCCGGCAGCGGTCGGCCCTTATTCTCAGGCGATCGATTGCGGCGATTTCCTTTTCGCTTCCGGTCAGCTTGGTCTTGTTCCCGAAACGGGCGCCTTTGCAGGCGAAGACGTGGCAGCGCAGGCAAGACAGGCTTGTGAAAATGTGAAAGCGGTTCTCGAAGCCGCAGGTCTTGGCTTTGAAAACGTGGTGAAGACCACATGCTTCCTTGCCGATATCGCAGATTTTGCGGCATTCAACGCTGTTTATGCGGAATATTTTATCAGCCTTCCCGCACGCTCCTGCGTGGCAGCGAAGGATCTTCCCAAGGGTGGTCTTTGCGAGATCGAGATCATCGCAAAACGCTGATATGATAAAAAAATGTTTCTGTTGATGCCAACAGAAACATTTTTTGGTCCTTTTGCAAAAAAAGAATTGACAAACAGAACGCGATTTTGTATAATATAAATACATATGCGAAGTATATGATAAAAATACAAAAACTGAAGGGTGGCATCGGCATGAAAAGACTTCCTGATACCGAATATGAGGTTATGCACGTGATCTGGGATAATCCTTCTCCCATCACCACAACTGTTATTATGGATAAACTCGGAAAAGCGAGAGGCTGGGCGGTTCCGGCGCTTATCTCTATGCTCAACCGTTTGCAGAAAAAAGGATTCCTCGCTTCCGAAAAGAATGGAAAAATGCGCTATTACAGTCCTTTGATCCGCGAATTTGATTATCTCGAATTTGTGACCAAGGAATTTCTCGCGAAATATCACAAGGATTCCCTTGAGCGTTTTACGGCAACGCTTTACGATCTGCGTGAGCTTTCCGATGAAAGACTTTCTCAGTTTATCGCGTTCTGTAAGCTTCACATGGGTGAACCGGATCGCTTTATCCCGTGATTTAAGAATCGTTTTCCGGCGCTTCAAATCCGTGAACGAAGCCGTTCACGTCCGCAGAGCATACGTCACCGCCAATGACCTTGTTTTTATAAACGAGTAAGCTGATATAAACGTCGCCCTCGTAACCTTGATAGTTGGTCACGTTATAGGTGTAGCGTGTGACGGTCTTGCCTTTATATTTGGCAAGATTCAGTCCTTGTTCCTTTTGCATCTCATTGTAACCGAGATAGACTTTGTCAAATTCCTTCGGTACAGAAACTTCCACGGTTTCCAGCGGCTTTTCGTCCACTTGCCAGCCGAATTGTTCGATGAAGGCAAGACGGTCGCTGTTTTCGTAGATCTTGCTGTACGAGATGTCGGAAACGGGTGCAGAATCGTTTTTCTCCGCATTATACGTGGGAATCAGCGCGACAAGTGTGAGAAGCACGGCAACGGAAAGCGCGATGGCGCAGACGAATTTGATGGTCGCCGAGCGAATGGCGTATACAAACATAAAAAATCCTCCGAATGAAATGTTTTGTGTTACAAAATATCTATTCGGAGTTTTTTTATTCTATGCGTGGAGGAATCTTTTTGTGAAAAATGTTTATGCTTTTCTCTTTTAGAAAAAGAACTGCTCAGTTCGGTGAAAAGAAAAACGGCATTGTGCGAACAATACCGTTTTGTGTTTTCTGAAAATCAGCAAATGCCGTGTGCGAGCATCGCGTCAACAACTTTTTCAAAGCCTGCGATGTTAGCGCCGACAACGTAGTTTCCTTCCTGACCGTATTTTTTAGCGGTAGAAGAGATGCTCTTATAAATATTTTTCATGATGCCGTGAAGTTTTTCGTCCACTTCTTCGAAGCTCCAGGAAAGTCTTTCGCTGTTCTGGGACATTTCAAGCGCGGAGGTCGCAACGCCGCCTGCGTTTGCCGCCTTGCCGGGAACGAACATCACGCCGTTCTGCTGGAGATATTGTGTTGCTTCAATGGTAGTGGGCATGTTAGCGCCTTCACAAACTGCTTTACAGCCATTGGCAACGATCTGTTTTGCGTCATCAATGAGGAGTTCATTCTGTGTTGCGCAGGGAAGTGCGATGTCGCAGGGAACGCTCCAAACGCCTTTACCTTCGGTATAGACGGCATCAGTATGAACCTTTACGTATTCGGAAATGCGAGCGCGGCGAACTTCCTTGATATCTTTTACGAGTGCAAGGTCGATGCCGTTTTTATCATAGATCCAACCGGTGGAGTCGCTGAGGGTAACGACCTTTGCGCCGAGCTGTGTTGCTTTTTCAGCCGCATAGATCGCTACGTTGCCGGCACCGGAGATAACAACAGTTTTGCCTTCAAGCGTATCATTATGATCTTTCATCAGCTCGTCAGTCATGTAGAGAAGACCGTAACCGGTCGCTTCCTTACGCGCGAGAGAGCCGCCGTAGGAAAGACCTTTGCCAGTGAGAACGCCTTCGTAAAGACCGGTAATTCTCTTATACTGACCGTAGAAATAACCGATCTCGCGAGCACCTGTGCCGATGTCACCTGCAGGAACGTCCACGTCTGCGCCGATATATTTGTAAAGTTCCGTAATGAAGCTCTGGCAGAAGGACATCACTTCGCGGTCGGATTTGCCCTTGGGATCAAAGTCGGAGCCGCCCTTTGCGCCGCCGATGGGAAGGCTTGTGAGGGAGTTTTTGAAGACCTGCTCAAAGCCGAGGAATTTCATGATGCTGGGGTTCACAGAGGGGTGCAAACGGATACCGCCCTTGTAAGGACCGATGGAATTATTGAACTGCACGCGGTAGCCGACGTTAACGTGAGCGTTGCCGTTGTCATCAACCCACGGCACCTTGAACTGGATCTGGCGGTCGGGTTCCACAAGTCTTTCAAGGATCGCGTTTCTTTCGTAGAGCGCTTCGTTCTTTTCGATAGCGGGGGAGATGGAGGCAAATACTTCATGAACAGCCTGCAAAAATTCGGGCTGATCGGCGTATTTTTTTTCAAGGTCGCTGAGGACTTTTTCAATGTATTTCATGGGAAAATACTTCCTTCCTTTATAATATGGTAAATAATGAAAACAGTATAACAAAAGTGTTTTTTTTCGTCAAGTGGTTTTTGTGAAAAAATCCAAAACAAATCGGGTTTTTTGTAAAAAAATACATGGCGTTTTTTTATTATTTAAAAAGTTCGGCAAAAAAGAAAGAAAGTTCTTGACAAGAGGGGTGGAATTATGATAAAATAAACTGCCGCATAAGGACAAGGCCCCAAAAAAAACAAGTTGATTGTTTGCCTTGCTTAGCGAGTCATGAATGAAAGAGAGGTGCTTTTCACAATGTTCGCAATCATCGTAACAGGCGGAAAGCAGTACAAAGTTCAGGAAGGCGATATCGTATTCATCGAAAAACTCGATGTTGCCGAAGGCGAAACTGTTAAATTTGATGAGGTTCTCGCAGTTTCCGGCGAAACCTTCGTTACAGGCAAGCCCACCGTTGAAGGTGCTTATGTAACTGCAAATGTAATTAAGAACGGCAAGGGCAAAAAGATCCACGTTCTCAAGTACAAAGCGAAAAAGAACGAAAAGAAGAAAATCGGTCACAGACAGCCTTACACTAAGGTTCAGATCGAAAAGATCTTCGGTTAATCGTTATGACAAAAGTGGTTTTTTACAAGCAACACGGCGTCTTTTACGGGTTTCATGAGATCGGCCATGCGGGCTACGGCGAATTCGGAACGGATATCATCTGCTCCGCGCTCTCCGCGATGACCATGCTCATCATTAATACGGTCGAGACCGTTTGGGGTGCGGACGTGGATTATAAGATCGACGACGAGACCACAGACATCACCGTCACGGTAAAAGAGGCGCTGCCCAAATATGCCTCCTCCTCCGAGAAGCAATTTGCCATCGCGGGACTTTTCGAGGGATATTACTATCAGCTCATGGATCTGCTGGAGGATTACAGCGATTACATTGACGTTGACGTAAAGGAAAAACCCATTTAATTTCGATGCGGGATTCCGCAGTTACAAAATCTTGATACGGAGGTAACACAGTTATGTTGAGACTTGGCTTGCAATTTTTTGCACATAAAAAAGGTGTAGGTTCCACAAAGAACGGCCGTGATAGCCGTGCTCAGAGACTCGGCGTTAAGAGATCTGACGTTCAGAGCGTTCTCTCAGGCAACATCATCGTTCGCCAGAGAGGCACAAACGTACACCCCGGCACCAACGTTGGTATCGGTTCTGACGATACACTCTTCGCTCTCAAGAGCGGCGTTGTTAAGTTCGAACGCTACGGCGACAACAAAAAACGCGTTAGTGTAATCGCTGAATAATTAAAAGCTTACAAACGGAAACGGACTTTTCATAAAAAGAAGTCCGTTTTTTGTTTTTTGAAAAACGGGAAAGGGTTTATTTACTGCTATGAAAAAATTCATTTCTGCTATGCGCTCGTATCTCGGTCATGTCGGCGTATATTTTATGTGCGTCATGCTCGTTTTCGGTTTTATCTCGCTTGCGACGGCGAGCGGCGTTGTTGGACTTTCTCTGATCTGGACAGCACTTCTTTTTGCTGTGCTCGTCGGACTTGCGGATCTTGTTTTCAGCGCGAAATTTCTCGGCAATCGCTTTGTGAAGACGATCCTTCACGGAATTTTGACAGTTCTTTCGTTTGCAATCGCTTTCGTCGGTGTTTCCGGCGTGATCGAACGCGGCAGGACTGCGATCTACGGCATTTTGCTTTTCACACTTCTGTACGTTGTGCTCGCGGTCATCGCTTCGGTTTATCACAGTGTATGTGAAAAGAAGGATAATGCGCAGCAATCTTACCAGAATCTTTATACACCGAAAATGTAAAATGAAGAGGGAATCCCGAAGATTCCCTCTCTTTTTGTGAAAAACTTTTAAAAAGTTTGAAAAAAGTATTGACAATTCGAGATGATTGTGATATTATAGTTAAGCACTCCAATCGGGGTGCTGAAAATGATCCATTAGCTCAGTAGGTAGAGCACATGACTTTTAATCATGGTGTCCGGAGTT
>CAYXQF010000041.1:0-17346 GCA_964466625.1 uncultured Lachnospiraceae bacterium
GAGCAGGCTTTTCTCCTTATTCTACAAGGCTTTTTGCTATTTTGCTCAGGGCTAATAGCTATAAAAGGAAGGTGCGTTTTACGGAAAAGAATATGGAAATGGCAAAAATGATCGCGGAAAAGGTAAGTCAAATCGGCGGCAGAGCGTATTTTGTCGGCGGATATGTCCGTGATCGGCTTTTGCATATAGAAAATAAAGATATTGATATCGAGGTTCACGGCATCTCGCCGCTACAGCTTTCAGAGCTTCTGGACTTTTTGGGTGAGCGCATCTCCATCGGAGAGAGCTTTGGCATCTACGGACTCAAAGGCTATACGCTGGATATCGCGATGCCGCGAAAAGAAAAGGCAACGGGGCGTGGACACCGTGATTTTGAAATGTCGGTCGATCCGTTTATCGGTGTGAAAAAAGCGGCACAGCGCAGAGATTTCACGGTCAATGCGCTTATGATGGATATTTTGACGGAGGAGATCGTCGATCCGTTCGGCGGTATTGCGGACCTTGAGAATGGCATTTTACGCCATGTGAGCGACGAAACCTTTGCGGAGGACGCACTCCGTGTTTTGCGTGGTGCGCAGTTTGCGGCAAGATTCGGTTTTTCTTTGGCAGAGGAAACGCTGGCGCTATGCAAAACGATCGATCTTTCCATGCTTTCCAAGGAAAGAGTAGAAGGAGAAATGCGAAAAGCGCTTCTCAAGGCGGAAAAACCGTCCGTCTTTTTTCAGATTTTGCGGAAAACGGGAAAGCTTTCCGCGTGGTTTGGCGAGCTCGAAGCACTCATCGGCGTGGAACAAAACCCTGCATACCATGCGGAGGGTGACGTTTGGAATCACACGATGATGGTCCTTGATGAAGCGGCAAAGGTAAGGGGTCAGGTGTCAGAGCCTTTGGGTTTTATGCTGACAGCGCTCACGCATGACTTTGGAAAAGCGATCTGCACCAAAACGGTTAACGGAAAAATCCAATCTCATAATCACGAAACGCTGGGACTTCCGCTGATCGAAGCGTTTCTCACGCGCATTACGAGCGAAACGAAGCTGATCCGCTACGTTTTGAATCTCGCGAAACATCATATGAAGCCGAATGTGCTGGCGGCGGCTTGCTCCTGTGTGAAGGCAACGAACAAGATGTTTGATAGCGTTTTCGCACCGCAAGATCTCATTTTCTTTGCGCTATGCGACCATCGCGGCAGGATCACGTCTGCGCCTGCGGCGTCCCAAGGGGTCTTTCTTTGGGAAAGGCTTGCTGTTTATCGGGAAATGATGGCGCGTCCTTATGTGATGGGCAGAGATCTTGTGGAAGCAGGGCTTTCGCCCGACGAGCGTTTTTCCGCGCTTTTGGATTATGCACATAAATTGCGTCTTTCGGGTGTAGAAAAGGAAGCGGCACTGAGGCAAACGCTTTCTTACGCAAAAACTTTTCGTAAAAAATAAATATTTCTTTGAGGAGAGAACAATGGGGCAGTATGTGAACTATAAGGTCGCACCATATGCGATCGCAAAAAACGAACTTTATATCGACCATGAGAAAAACGGCAGAAGCGGACATCTCAGTCATGCGCTTGTGGAATACAAAAAAGGGCATATCATGTCTTTTTATTCTAATTGTTCCGGCAAAAGAAACAAATGGTCACCCGGTCACAATGGCTTCGGCTGGCTCGAATATCGCTCGTCGGCTGATGACGGCGTGACTTGGAGCGAGGCGAAGATCTTGCCGTATTCATGGCATGCTTTGCTGAACGAAGTCTTCACGGTGAGCTGTGAAAAGGCAGTTTCCACGAAGGAAAATGAGATCGTGGCGCTTTGTATCCGCAATTTGAATCCCAACGGTTGGGAGCCTTACATGGAGCCTGTGGTCGTGCGTAGTGAAGACGGCGGCGAAACATGGTCGGACGCTGTGCAGATGTGCGATAAAAAGGGCAGAATTTATGACGCGCTCGTGCGTGACGGCGTGATCTACGTTCTTATGCTTGCCAACGATGATTTCGAAGCAAAGCTTCCCGAGCATCGTTATTATATTTATGAAAGCCGTGACGGCGGCAAGAGCTTTTCTCTGCGCGGAGAGCTTCCCGGCGACACCCTTCATCATGCATACGGCAATATGGCGCTTCGCGATGACGGTGCGCTTATCTGTTATGAATATGATGCGGGGGACGAATATAACCTCGTTTGTCATATCAGCTACGATATGGGACTAACTTTCGCGGAAAGCGGAAAAAGCTATTGCGCAAAACGGATCCGCAATCCACAGGTGGCAAAGGTGAATGGTGGATATCTGCTCCATGGCAGAGCGGGTTGTATGACCACGGAGCTTCCCATGCATTTCGTGCTTTACACGAGTACGGACGGGCTCCATTGGGACGAGGGAACTTATATTTATGCTTGTGAAGGAAAGACCGCGTATTATTCCAATAATCTTGTCTTTGAAAAGCAGGACGGCGGACAGCGCGTTTTGATCCAAGCGTCCGTGCCTTACAGCAAGGGGTGCGTGAATATTGCCCATTGGCTTTTGGATATCGAATAAAGAGCATAAAAAGACCGCAGAGAATATTTCTCTGCGGTGTTTTTATCGTGTTAATGATTCTTTCGGAATGGCGATCACTTCACAATTTTCTTTGTTATGTGCGTATCCGACGTAAAGAATGCCGGCTTCTCTATCTTCATAGGCATAAGGATAGGACCATTCGTTTGTTTTCCAATATTTTGGCGGTGCATCAAAACCATCGCGGATCAAGTATACTTTTTCAAATTGTTCTTGCCCGATGGCAATGGCGAGCGTGTCACGGTAACCTCTGTTTCGCATATTGAATACGAGATAAGAGAGTCCGCGCGAAAGTGTGCCTGCATATAGCTTGCTGTGTGCGCTTGGAAAATTGGATTCGGTCAGGGGTGACCATGTGTTCCCATCGTCAAAGCTTTCGCTGACGAGAACGTTTTCGAACGAAGCACTGCCACGCACGATGGCAATGAGTCGATCCGGACGTTTCCAAACGGTGGTTTCTCCCCAATAGTGATAATTTTTGGGGTTCGGCAGAACCTTCATTTCCCAGTGTAAAAGATCTTTTCCGTCACAGAGGGCGATGGCGGCAGTTCCGTTATCTGCTTTGAGTCCTGCCATCAGAAATCCGCCGTGATCCAAAGCGATCGGCTCACACATAGGCCAAAAGTCTTCCGACAAAGCGAAACCGAGATATTCATACTTACCATCATCACAAAGACGGTAGGCTTCCATTTTCAGATCAGGATAGCGATCGATGCGATCATATTGCGCACACGGACAAAAAACATAAAGCGCATCGCCATATGGAAAATAAACCCCGTGGCTTCTGCCGTAGCCATTCTCAGTGTCAGCGATGACGTGTTCTTGCCATGTGTTTCCGTCGTCGGTCGAGTATTTTTCTGTGAGACGGGTGCGATCATCGTTCTCCGTTTTTAAGGAGTGCGCAAAGCTGACACGAAGAATACCTTTATGCTTGATCACGGCTGCACCGAGCAAAAAATGATATCCGTTTTCATTCAAGGTGTGCGCACGGAGATATTTTGCTCCGTCGATGGGAGAAAGCGCTTCAAAATGTGGAAAGGGCTGTGAAGGGTGCCATAAGGTCATATTGGTGTCCTCCGTTTGCTTTTTTGTTTTTATTATGATTGTATCATGAAATTTGAAAGTCGACAAGAGTTTCCATTGACAAAAATGTGCGCTTCGTTGTAAAATAAAATAAAAACTTTCTTTTCGGGAGGAACGGAAATGATCGATTTTAATAGTGACGGCTTTTTTGCCAGACTGAAAAAGGTAAAGGATAATGAATTCGGCAGAATGATCGACGATTTTATGATCGACGGGGAACACGTGATCGGCGCTTATCAAAGCGTGCGCGATGGCGTTGTTTTCACCAATAAACGCATCATCGCCATCAATGTTCAAGGCATCACGGGCAAGAAAAAGGACTTCACGTCCATTCCCTATAGCAAGATCACCACGTTTTCTTTGGAAACCGCAGGTATGTTTGATTTGGATTCCGAGCTTGAGATCTATCTTTCGGGAGTGGGAAAAGTGAAATTCCAATTCACCGATTCTACCGACGTGAAGAGCATTTGCAAGATGATCTCGACTTACGCGCTGGCGTGAAAATATGAGTGATTTCAGCAGATCGGGCGATTTTGGAGAGGTTCGTTTTTTTGAGGCCTCTGTGCCGTCGGGTAGATTTCATTCGCTGGATCGCATCTCGGTTTCCGGTTGGCATAAGGTCAATGCGCTTTATGGTCAAGAGCGGAAAAACGGTCTTCCGTTCGGGATCCTGCTTTTCACGGTCAGTGGGGAGGGGAAAATCAGCGTTGGTGGTAAAGATTTTATCACACGTCAAGGAGAGGTCGTTCTGATTCCGAAAAATCACGCGCATACATATAGAGGTGTCGCGCACGGTCTGTGGGAATTTTATTGGCTCCATTATATGGGAGAGCACGCGGATCTTTTGGCGCGGGACATTCTTATGAGCGGTGAATTTCATTTCGACGTTGGTGAAAAACGCTTGCGTCTTCTCATGGAAGATTATTTTGAAAAGAGCGAAAAGGGCGTGAAAAAAGAAATATCCGACAGTGAGTTTCTTGACGGTGTGCTGACTCTTTTGCTGAAGCGCTCCGTGGAAACGGCAGAAGACGAGAAAATGGAGCAGATGCTGCATTTCCTGGAGGAGGAAAATGATTTTTCCCTCGAAGCGCTTGCGGAAAAATTTCATTATTCCAAGGAATATCTGATTCGTATGTTTCAAAAAAATCTTGGCGTTTCGCCTTATCGTTATCAACTGATGCTTCGTTTGAAGCGTTCCTGTGAGGCGCTCAAAATGAGCAACAAAACGATAGAAGAGATCGCCGCGGATTGCGGCTACCGTACCGTAGGCAGTTATTCGAGTCAGTTTAAGAAAAAGTTTGGCATGACACCGAGCGAATATCGCGCTTTTTTCAAAAATATTCAAAATTGACAGGTCTTTACCCAAAATTGACAAAAACGGAAAAACTTCTTGTTTTTCCGTTTTTTGTTTATTATAATGATAGCAAAGAGAACCCCGAAAAGGAGGATTTTTATGAATTCTTGGGAACGTTTTAAGCGTATGTACGAGCACCGTGAGGCGGACCGTGTGCCGATCATCGACGATCCATGGAGCGGAACGCTTCGCCGTTGGCATAGGGAAGGTATGCCTTGCGACGTGGATTGGCGTGATTATTTTGATGTTGATAAAAAATCCAGTATCAACGTCAATATTTCTCCCCGTTTTCCGCAAAAGATCATTGAGGAGACCGATCGCTATGTGATCTCCACAACGTCTTGGGGACTCACGAAAAAATCCTTTAAGCAGGAAGATTCCACGCCCGAAATGCTCGATTTCAAGGTTACGACCGCGGAAGCATGGGAGCAGGCGAAAACACAGATGACCTTGGAGGACGACCGCATTCCATGGGAAAGACTCAAAAAGCTTTATCCTAAATGGCGTGAGGAAGGACATTGGATCACGGCTGAATTTTGGTTTGGCTTTGACGTGACACATTCCTGGATGATGGGCACGGAAAATCTTCTCATCGCGATGATGGAGGAGCCGGAGCTCGTGCAGGATATGTTTGATACGTATCTTGACCGATGTGAAAAGCTTTTTGCGCGCATCTATGACGCCGGTTATCATTTCGATGAGATCCGCTGGCCCGATGATATGGGATATAAGGGAACAACGTTCTTTTCTCCGCAAACGTACCGTGAGCTTTTGAAACCTTATCACAAAAGGGCTGTCGATTGGGCGCACGAGAGAGGCGCTTATGCAAGACTTCATTCCTGCGGCAATATCATGACGTTGTTGCCTGATATTATGGAAACAGGCGTGGACGCGCTGAACCCCTTGGAGGTCAAAGCAGGCATGGATTCTTTTAAGATCAAGAATGAATATGGCGATCGGCTTGTTTTGCACGGCGGCATCGACGCTGTAAAATGGCCGAATACGGAAGCTGTCATTGCCGAAATTGAAGAGAAAGTGCCGTATCTCAAGAAAAACGGCGGTTATATCTTTTCTTCTGATCATTCGATTCCCAATAACGTTACGTTGGAGAACATGAAAAAGATCGTGGAAGCGGCAAAAAAAGCAGGACGCTATTGATACAAAAGCTGAACCTTCGGTTCAGCTTTTGTTTTTTCAGGGTTGTAATTATGCGGTTTTTATGCTATAATGAAGCGAAAAACAAAATGGAGTGGTGATAGCATGAAAAGGACAATGTATATAGATCCCATCATCGGCACTGTCGGTGATGAAAAGAAAACGAGCATTCACGGCGGCGGAAAAACACACCCCGGCGCGTGCTATCCGTTCGGCATGGTACAGCTTTCGCCCGATACCACGACGCGCGGCGATAACGGCACGGGTTATAATTATTGTGACAGCACCATCGAGGGCTTCAGCTTCAATCACATGAGCGGCATCGGCTGGTACGGAGATCTTGGCAATCTGCAGATCATGCCCATCGTGGGGAAGACCGATCTTCGCAGCGGAAGTAACAGAGAAGTTCCGTTCCAAAAAGGGACGGTGGGCTGGAAATCTGCTTTTTGTCATGAAAATGAAACGGCAAGAGCGGGATATTATTCCGTTATGCTGGAAAGATACGGCATTTTTTGTGAATCGACGGTGTCCTGCCATGTGGGACAGTTGCGATTTACCTATCCCCAAAGTGCAGAAAGCGGCATCATTTTTAATTTTTCAAGACGTGTTGCAGGACGCTCAAACCGTCAGGAGATCGAGATCGATGGCAATATGATCTGCGGCTGTATTACTTGTGACCATCATTTCGGCGGCTTTGGCAGAGGAAAAGGCGGGATCGACTATAAGCTGTTTTTCTGCTTGGCTGTGTCAAAGCCGTTTCGAAGTGCGCGCTTTTTTGAAAATGAGGAATTTTTGCAGACCGATGCGCAAAAGCTTGCAGGGGAAGATTTGCACCTGCTTCTTGATTTTGACACAGAAGAAAATGAAGAGGTCCTCATTCGTTGCGGCATTTCTTATACCGATCTTGACGGCGCAAAAAAGAATCTCGAAAAAGAATGTCCCGTTTTTGATTTTGACGGCATGGCGAAAAATGCCGATGCCGCTTGGGAAAAAGCTTTGGCATGCGCGCAGGTGGAGGGCGAGGATCAAACGGATCTTGTTCTTTTTTATACTTGCCTTTATCATACGTTGCTTGATCCGCGCACCATGGTGGACGCGGACGGGAGATATCCCAGTGCCGACGGCGCGGTGTGGCATGCAGACTTCGTTTATCGTACGATGTTCAGCGGTTGGGACGTTTACCGAAGCGAATTTCCACTTTTGACGCTCCTCTCGCCACAGACCGTTTGCGACGAAGTGAATAGCCTTTTGCAGATCGCGCTTGCGAAAAATTCGTCTTTGCCAAAGTGGGAGCTGATGGGCATTGATTCGGGGTGCATGGTGGGCGATCCGGGTGTGATCGTCATGGCAGATGCTTATCTCAAGGGAATCCGAAATTTTGATATCGAAAAGGCGTATGATATCGCTTTTGCATCTGCGACAGCGGCAGATACGCTTTACGGGAAACCTTATCATAGCTTGCGTCCCAACACGAAACAATATCAAACCGATGCGTATGTGCCAAAGGATCTGAGCAGTACGCTGGAATTTTTGCTAGCGGATTATGCGATGGCAAAGCTTGCGCATGCACTTGGCAAAGAGGCAGATAAGCGATATTTTCTCGGCAGAGTGCAAAGCTACAAAAATAATTTCCATGAAACTTTGGGCTTCATGGCACCGCGAGATGAAAATGGGGAATTTCTTCCTGTCAAAGATCCGTATGATACCATCGGGTGTATGGAGAGCAATATCTATCAGCAATCCATGTTTGTGCCATACGATGTCGAAGGACTTGCCGCGCTTTTTGGAAAAGAGCGATTTGTGGCACTTTTGGAAACGCTTTTTGAAAAAGCGGATCTTGGCGCACTTTGGAATGAAAACTATAATCACTCCAACGAACCGTGCCACAATCTGACGCATTATTTTTCGATTCTTGGGGCGCCTTGGCGCACGCAATACTGGACAAGACGTGTGCAAAAAGAAGCGTATCGTCTTGGTGCGTTTGGTTTTTGCGGCAACGAAGACGTGGGACAGCTTTCGGCGTGGTATGTGCTTTCGGCACTTGGTTTTGCGCAGGTCTGCATGGGTGACGAGCGATATTATCTGAATACGCCGCTTTTCCGATCGGCAACGATCAGCCTTGACAGAAACTACCACGCGTGCGATATTTCGGATCACTTTTCCATCGAATGTGATAAAGATCCGCTCTGCTATCCCTATATCGAGAAAATATTCTTAAACGGAAAACAGATCGACCGTGATTATCTCACCTATCGGGAGATCACAAACGGTGGTGTTTTACAAATCATTCTGAAAGCATAAAAATAGAAAAGCTGAACCTAATAAGGTTCAGCTTTTCTTATGTAATCTCAAATAAATGTGCGGTACCTTTGAAAAGACCGTCCGTCATGTAGTGGAGTTTGCCGTCGATCTCATGCACCTCTTCACGATGACCGTGACCGCCAACCGTTGCGATCACGTTGGGATCATGCAAAAGCATGTCAATGGCATCTCCCGTGCAAACGAGAAGCGCACCTTCTTTTTGGCAAACGCAATCGCATCGAGAAAATATTCTTCCGGGGTTTTCGGTGGGAAGTTTCCTTCCTTTTTAAAAACTTCCTCTCTTCTTTTCATCAATCTGTGATGCTCGGGCGTGTCTTTTTCGTTGGCTTTTGTGATATGCACGTCAGTGACGTGCAAAATTTTGACAGGCTTTTCAAGGCCTACGTGGATTTTTGTATATGTGATGTTTTCCATGAGATATCTCCTTAAAGGAGTGTTATTTTTCAGCAGCAGCTAAGAGCACTTCCTGGCAGAAGGAAGGGATTCTTCCCAGTCCGTCAGGGCCGACGTTCAGCAGATAGTTGATGCCGAAATCATTCAGCTTTTTGCGTCTTGCGATGACCTGCTCGGCAGTGATCCATTTCTGATCATAATATTTGAAAGACCATGAGCTGTTCATCGTTCCTGCCGTTTCGTAAAGTCCGTAAGGAGAATATTTGAAGCCGGCAATGCTGTTCATGTCTGCCTCGTCAAATTTCATATCCTTGGGCAATTCCTTCGGATATTCGTTATCCCCCAGAGAAACGTAGTCATAAGCACCGTTGCCGATGCGCGAATTGATCAGACAATTCGGCTGAATCTCCTTGACAAGATGATTGAGCTCCAAGCTCTGTTCTTTTGTGATGGTGTGAGGAACATCAAACCATATCAGACAAAGATCGCCGTAATTTTTGAGCAATTCTTCTACCTGCGGTTTGATTTTTTCCTTGAAGCAGATGGAAAAATCTTTTTTCGCTCTGTCGGGAAAGTCCCAACTGTTGTCCCAGGAAACACCTGCGCAATCCTCAAAGCGATCGTAACCGCCGCCGTGCTCGTGATGCCAGTCCAGCTCCTGCGAATAATAAAGTCCGAATTTCAGACCGTATTTATAACAAGCTTCCGCAAGCTCGCCAACGACGTCACGACCAAATGCCGTCGCATCGACCACGTTGAATTTATCTACTTTAGAATGATACATGGCAAAGCCGTCGTGATGCTTGGACGTGAACACAAAATATTTCATGCCACTGTCTTTGGCGAGTTTTATCCATTCATCTGCGTTAAAATAGATCGGATTAAAGCTTTTTGCCAGCAATTCGTATTCTTCATTTGGGATCGCTGCACTGCTTTGTATCCATTCCGCATAAGTTTTTGCGCGTTTTCCGCGATATTCACCTGCGAGCAGAGAATAAAGTCCCCAGTGTGCCATCATACCGTATTTTGCTTCCTTAAACCATTTGATGTTATCCATAGCGTGCTCCTTTTTGCGCAATGTATTTTTGCAAATCCATTATAACACATATATGATATTTTTGACAACACAAAAAATCCAAAATGTATTTGATTTTGTATGCCGTGACGTGTATTTATATAAAATAAATTTATTTTTCTTGAGATTTTAATTGACAAATTCGCGAATTTGTGGTACAATTAGGTTAGTGGGTGCTAACCGTTGCGAGGCGTATCCATTTTCTTAAGCACGGTGGTTAGTTGATGCTAACTTTCGCTTGGTACGATTTTGATATTTACATGGATAAAAATGAAAGGCTTTGTTTAGCGGTGCGGCAAGTGAAAGGCTGCTCTCGCTGTCAATCGTGGAGGAAAAATAGATGCGAAAAGAAAAAACGGAATCCAAGCGTGAACGTGAAAAACGCACGGTAGCCTTGATGATACGGCTCTATTGCAAGAAAAAGCACGGAACAAGAAAAGGTCTGTGCGCTGATTGCGAAGAGCTGACGCGATATGCAATGATGCGAAGTGATAAATGTCCTTTTATGGAAACAAAAACTTTTTGCTCCAATTGCAGAGTGCATTGCTATAAGCCTGAAATGAGAGAAAAGATCAGAGAAGTCATGCGTTTTGCAGGTCCTCGCATGATATTCAAACGACCGATTATGGCGATCCGTCACGTAGTGGAAAGCAAAAATGAAAAAAGAAGAATGGAGAAAAAATATGAAAATTAAAAAGATACTTTGGCTTATTCTTGGTTGTTTGGGGGTAGGGCTTGGCGCCGTTGGCGCCGTGCTTCCCATGTTGCCCGCATTTCCGTTTTTGCTTCTTGCGGCGTTCAGTTTTGCCAGAAGCTCCGAGAAATTGCATACTTGGTTTGTAGGCACGAAACTTTATAAGAAAAATTTGGAAAGCTACGTTGCCGGAAGAGGTATGACTTGGGCGGCAAAACTTCGTATTATGATCACCGTGACGATCTTGATGGGCATTGGCTTTACTATAATGCTGATGAAAGAGATCTTCATTCCTTGTAATATTCTTTTTTGCGTATGGGTGTTCCATATTCTTTATTTTATCTTCGGTGTTAAAAAGTATCAGCCGAAAGAAGAAAGTAAGGAAAAGACAGAATGCACGCGTAACAATGTCATGAAAGCATAAATATGAAAAAGGCTGAACTACATGGGTTCAGCCTTTGTTTGTGTTGCTTATTTTTTCACTCTGACGTTCATGTGCATGACGTTGACTTTATTGCCTTGATAACTATCAGAATACTGTACCAAAAGGAAATTGCCGTTTTCGTCAGTCAGATTCAAGTTGTTGGAATAGAACGCGCTAACTTTTTCTTTACAAACGAGCATTTCGCCCTTGTCCCAATGATAGCCGTCCGGAGAAGTATAGAAAACGAAGCCTTTGACATCACCTGCTCTGCCATGCAGAACGTATACGCCGTCAATGAGTCCCACTTGAGGGTTGCGAATTCCTTTTTCGAGATAACAAGGTTCAACCACGGTCCATGTCTTTCCGCAGTCATAGCTTATTGCGTGGTCCATTTCGCTTTCTTTGTTTACATTGTATGCATAGGCATGAAGCACGTTTTTCTCATCAAAAAGGATAGCGCCATAGCCTCTGCCGAAGGGCTCGATCGGAATGACGGAAAGCTCTTCAAAGCTTTCGCCGTTATTTTCGCTGACGTAGATTCTGTATACGTGCTCATCGGTTTCGCCTGTAAAATGCTCGTTGCAAAGATGCAAAACGTAAATTTTTCCGTCATGATAAAGCGCATCGTAGCTTCTTCCGCGATAAGGGGAATATTCCTTCGGCTCGCTCCATGTTTTGCCGAAGTCTTCGCTTACGATGTAAGTCGGCGTTGCCCACGGTTCACAGCAATATTTGTGTGTTGCATCATTTCTCAGACAAAATGCCACGATTTTACCATCGTCTGTTGTGACCGCTTTTTCAACCGAAATATAGTAGATCGCATCTAAAAAGCTATCAAAAGAATATGGAAGCGTATAAAAATCAGAATACGTCTTGCCTGCATCTTCGGAAATGCGATATTCCACCCAGCCGCAAGGAACATGTCCGTCGATTCTGAGTGCGGAACAGTTCGAGTTGAAGTCGATAAAGCAACCGGGCTTAAATTCTGTCATCGCATGTGTCATGTGACCGCTTCTTTTTCTTGCCTCATTATCTACGAATACTGTCGGTTGTTCCAACTCCACGGTATAACCGTCGCGCTCCAATGTTTTAAAAATCATAAGCGTAACTCCTTTTTGAAAATTCATTCCTATTAAAAATATCTTATCATATCTGTCAGGTAAATTCAAGATTTTGACAATATTTTTCTTTTGAGGATTTAATGAAAAGGCTGAACCGTGAGGTTCAGCCTTTTTTCTTTAGTCATCGTATTCAATATAGTCAGGTGCCCAGTCAGGCCAAAGTTGTTTGTGTCTTTTGGCTTTGTTGTGTTGTTGTTGATGTGTTTTGTTTTTTGAATTCAATTGATTGGAATGATTGCTGATGCTTGCGTGGTAGGCTTTGTTGTTGGGATTGTTTTGATTTGCCCAATTATTCAATTGCTCTTGGGAATGTGTTTTGCTTGAAATTTTTTTGCTCATAGCGTTCTCCTTTCTAAACCAAAAAATATCCGTGCAATTGTTTTGATGTGCACGGATAAATATACGATTATATTTATATCGCTTTACACGCATCAAAACAAAACCAATGGATAAACATTGGTTTGTAATATGGTGTAAAGCAATGAAAAAATAAGGGATCTACTATAAGACCTCGCAATTACTTTTTTGAACTTATAACGAGAATTTGATTAAGTACAATATTTTCATTGATTCACAAAATT
The DNA here is from genome assembly GCA_964466625.1 of uncultured Lachnospiraceae bacterium. Classification (GTDB taxonomy): domain Bacteria; phylum Bacillota; class Clostridia; order Oscillospirales; family CAG-272; genus QALR01. The sequence continues at coordinate 12,744 of CAYXQF010000041.1, forward strand.
TGAATCTGTTACCAAGATTTTTTGGACAATTTTTATAAATCTCGTATAATAAATAAATTGTGCGAAAAATTTATAAGATAACATCTTCTATTATAAATAATATCATTTATAAAGAATTTTGTCAAGAAAAAAGCCTAAAATCATAGATTTTAGGCTTTTGGCGGAGAAGGTGGGATTTGAACCCACGCGACGCTTTCACGTCCTACGAGATTTCGAGTCACGCCTCTTCGGCCACTTGAGTACTTCTCCATAAATATTGCAGTGATTATTATAACATAATCCTTTCCTTTTTGTCAAGTAAAATCAAAAATTCCCCGGGGATTTTTACATATCTATTATACCACAAAATCACAAAAAAATCAAGACTTGTATTTCTGTGAGATTTATAGTATTCTATAACTCCAATTCTTTATGCGGAGGTATGAGAAATGAAAAGAGAATACAAATATGAGCGTGGTGACGGTGTCGTTTTATTTTTGGACGGACATCATACGGCAGCATTTTGCCACTTTTTAATGGGGGCAGACACCTTTGATGATGTGCGATCTGCGTTTTTTGTTGGTTATATGTATGAATTTGGTATCGGTGTTTCTCAAAATTATCAAAATGCGTATGAATATTTTATTTCTTGTCAAGATGATGACGAGGGCGAAGCGGCATATAATCTCGCGATCTTTCATTATTTCGGACTCGGCGTGGAAAAATCTCCGTATCGTGCTTTGACATTTATGGAAAAAAGTGCGGAGATGGGGTGCATCGAAGCGCAAATGTATCTTGCAGGCGTGTATCTTTCGGGATATTTGAATATACCATCGGTGTTCGCGGTGACACTTTTGCCATTTCATAAAGCAGTTTATGAACCGCCGACGCTGCTTTTGATGGGTGAAATCTCGGAAATGTCCCGTGATCCTGCCTATTTTGTAATCGTTTCTGAAACAGATGCCACAAGAATGCTCTCTCTTGCCGCCGCACAAGATGAATCGTATGCCGGAAGATTTCTTGGTGATGCAAAATTTCTTCTGGCGCAGGCTTATCTGGAGGGATATGCTATGCCGTCAAATGGAGAGGGCGGCACGGAGATTCGCCATGATATGGGAGAAAAACTTCTTTTGGAGGCGGCGCGTGACAACGGAAGCCGTGAGGCGATGGGATATATCTTGGCACATCAAGAGGAGTTTCAAACGAAAGCGCTTGCCGAATATGGTAAACGTTTGGCGCTGGAAGGAAAAAAGGAATAAAAAAGAGATGCCCTCGGGCATCTCTTTTCCATATCCATCAATAATTTTCTGCGTGAACTTCGAAATAGCTCTTGGGGTGAGCGCAAGTGGGGCAGATCTCGGGAGCTTTTGTGCCAACGATGAGGTGACCGCAGTTACGGCATTCCCAAACCTTCACTTCGCTCTTTTCAAAAACAGCGGCGGTTTCCACGTTTTTGAGAAGTGAGCGATAGCGTTCTTCATGATGCTTTTCGATAGCGGCAACAAGGCGGAATTTTGCAGCAAGTACGGGGAAACCTTCTTCTTCCGCAGTCTTTGCAAAGCCTTCGTACATATCGGTCCATTCATAGTTTTCGCCGTCAGCGGCAGCTGCGAGGTTTGCGGCAGTATCACCGATGCCATTCAGTTCCTTGAACCACATTTTTGCGTGTTCTTTTTCGTTTTCAGCGGTTTTGAGGAAGAGGGCGGAAATCTGTTCGTAGCCTTCTTTTTTCGCTACGGAAGCAAAATAAGTATACTTATTTCTTGCTTGAGATTCACCCGCGAAAGCGGCTTCCAAATTTTTTTCGGTCTGTGTTCCTGCGTATTTGCTCATAGATAAAATTCTCCTTTTCTGTATTGGATTTTATTTCCTTATCTAACGATTTCATCATATCATAATTTGGAGAATTTGTCAATAGGGCACAAGTCAGAGGCAAAATCGCTCGGTGTGTTTAGCATTTCGGTTGTAGACGTATTCGTCATCGCCGCAACCCTGCAAAACGATCTTGTCGTCAGTATAGCGCTTCAGGCACCAGAGATAACCGCTTTCCGTGGAGATACATTTTTGCAGCTCGCATTTTTCTGTCGGTATCCTTATTTCTTGCGGCTGGTAGGAAAAATCACAGAAAAAGGTACAGTATGGCTGCCTGTTGTCCTCAAGATTGCGGATCCTGAAGAACTGCTTCGCACCAAATAGACCAAGCTCAAAGACGCGGTTATAGGAAGCACCGCAATAAATATTTGTTTTTTCGGGAAATATCTGAAAAACGTATTCTGTTTTTCCTGTGCAAAGGAAAAAGAAAAATCGTTTTGCATCGGCACGAAAGGAATCCCCCATGCGCCACGCCAAAAGGCAATTGGCAATGCCTGCTTCGCTTACTTTAGGCAAGGGTGCGCACGAATGGTCCATGATCAAGGCTTCTGTTTTATACATTGCGGTTTTCTTTTGGTGATCATATTTTTCCCCGAGCCGCAGGGCAATTTTTTCTGCATCATTGGTGTAGATCTCACCCGTATCGGTGGTGTAGGCGTAACGCGTTTGCTTGCAAGTTTTGTCATGTTCGCAAATACCGCGCAGATGTTTTTCCTGATCAAATCCCATGTAAAGACGCGCCGTGAGGATATTTTTATCAGCACTGCCTTCCAATATCAATGCGAAAAGCGCTGTTTCCACGAGTTCACAGGTATCCGATCGGTAAACGCCGTAAGGCGGCTCTGCGGTCAGATCTTCAAATGATGTGATGCCGCCGATGAGCAAAGAATCCGTGGTGACAGAGAAAATCTTGCTGATGAGAACGATCTTGGATAGGTCGGGAAGCGCTTGGTCAAGCTCCCATTTGGAAACGGTCTGTCGTGTGACGCCGAGCTTTTCTCCGAATGCCTCTTGGGAAAGCGCACAGGAATTTCGAATCTGCAAAATTCGTTGTCCGATTGTCATAGGGAAACCTCCTCGTTTTTTTGTACTTTTATTATAGCACACGAAAAACGATTTTGTCTACCAAGCCAAGGTGGAACTTTGTCAACTGCAGGTTGACAAAAAGGACTATTTTGCAAGTTCGATCACGCCGCAAGCGATTTTTTCTCCTGCGCCGCCCGAAGGCTGCGTTTTGAAATCATCGAGGGAGGTATGAATAATGACGGTCTTTCCCAGCAGCTCGGGAACGCGGACACGGTCTGTCAAAAAGACGGAAAACGCAAAGCCGTTAGCACCAAAAAGCGGCGGCATATCTCCTGCATGATAAGGGTGAGGACAGTTTTTTGGATTGTAATGCTGCTTGACATCGGCAAAAGGATCGCTTGCGTTTCCGCTGCAACTCTCCCCTTCATGGATATGAAAAGCAAAGATCGGATCCCCACAACGTCCCATAGAGAGGGGAAGACCTGCGACTTCTGTCATAATGATCACGCCGTGATCACTTTGATAAAATCGGGCGATGCCAAGGATATCGGGATAGTTTTCGCTTCCGCGGATCCTTGCGATCAGATGCGGACGGCGATGGAGCAGAGCGGAAAAATGAGGAATGCGGCGCTGAGAATACATAAAAAGACCTCGTTTCGTTTTGATTTATTTTAATATATTCTCCTCGTGGCGTTCTTGTGCGATCTCCTTGTCTGAACTTAGAAAATCTTCTGCGATCTCCAAAAGCGTGCAAGCAGTGACGTTATTTTGACATAACTTTTCAAAAAAGAATTCTGCCACCTTTTCATTTTCCGTCAGATCAAAAAGGAATTCTTCTTCGGTGCTTTGGCTGTGGACAGTGGTGAGAAAAAAGGAATAGGCATCGCGGTTTTCTGCGGAAAGAAAATTTCGGATCAGGCGATACGTCGTGTGCAGATGCACATCTTGGCGAATTTTTGCGTTTTGCAGGATCGTTTGTGAGGTCGGTGTAAAGATTTTCATAAAAATGCTCTCTTTCTGTGAAGACTTGAAGTTTCGATATCATTATAATGCAGGTTTTGTGCATAAACAAGACGAATCGTCTTGTGGGATTCGCGTATATTCGACAACATTCGGTAAAAAATAGCTGAAATCAGGAAAAATATCCCAAACATGCGGATTGAAAAAGAGGAAACGTTCATCAAAATGGGCAGGATCTTCGCGAGAAAAATTTTCAAATATATGGCAATTGTATTGACAATTTTTTTGCAAAACGATATAATTATCTATAAATGATAAAAATGACGTCGATTTTTTGTGATAAAAAACGATAACCCGAAAGGAATATGAAAAAGATGAGTTTCGTTCCCGAATATTTTGGCAAATGTGTGTTTGATGATACGACGATGCGCGCACGCTTGCCGAAAGAAACCTATAAAGCGATGGTCAGAACCATCAAAGACGGCAGGAGCCTTGATATCAACGTGGCAAACGTTGTAGCAAATGCTATGAAAGATTGGGCTGTGGAGCTTGGCGCGACACATTATACGCACTGGTTTCAGCCGATGACGGGGATCACTGCCGAAAAACACGACAGCTTTATCTCTCCCGATGACACCGGTCGTGTGATCATGGAATTTTCCGGTAAGGAACTCGTTCAGGGCGAGCCTGACGCTTCATCTTTCCCCTCCGGCGGCTTGCGTGCAACGTATGAAGCGCGCGGTTATACCGCATGGGACCCTACCTC
>CAYXQF010000042.1:0-16206 GCA_964466625.1 uncultured Lachnospiraceae bacterium
TGTGCCGCGTATGTATTTTACATGCAACCCCGGCGGAGTGGGACACGGCTGGGTGAAACGGCTTTTTATCGACCGTGCGTTTACTGAAGGGGAAAATCCCCGTGATTACCGCTTTATTCCGGCTTCCGTTTATGACAACGAAGCGCTGATGCAGGCGGATCCCGACTACGTATCTCAGCTTCAAAACTTGCCGCCTGCTTTGCGAGCGGCTTGGCTGGACGGGAAATGGGATATGTTTGCAGGGCAGTTTTTCTCGGAATTTGATGAGAAACGTCATGTGATCACCCCTTTTGTTTTCCCGAAAAATACGGCTTATTACTGTGCGGTCGACTACGGTCTTGACATGCTGGCGGCGCTTTTTATCGCCGTGACGGCAGATGGTCGTGCTTACGTTTACGATGAGATCTACGAAAGCAATCTGATCGTCAGCCGTGCGGCGGCAAAGATCGCGGAAAAGCTTTGTGACGGCATGACCGTCATCGCACCTGCCGACCTTTGGAGCCGAGGAAAAGATTCGGGTAGATCGGCGGCAGAGCTTTTCGCGGAAGGCGGAGTTTATTTTACCAAGCTTTCCCCAAGTCGCATTGACGGTTGGCTGGCTTTGAAAGAATGGCTGGCGGAACGTGATGGGGTACCACTGATGCGATTTTTCCCCAAATGCAAGAACATTTTACGGTGTTTGCCTCTCTTGCTTTATGATGAAGACCGCGCAGGGGACGCGGCAACGGAACCCCACGAAATCACCCATGCGCCCGATGCGCTCCGCTATTTTGCTTCGTTTCGCCAGATCGGAACGGGGCAGGAAAGCCGACTTTTCCGCGGGCGAGGAATCCAAAAAAGAAAGGAATGAATGGTTTGAACTTAAAAAATTATACCGATTCTTCGGACAGCGCTATGCGCGAAGGACGGGTGGCGGCTTGCCTCAAAGAAGCGCGCATTGCCAAAAGCGGCATGAGTGCTTACTGGGAACGTATGCGTGACTACTACGATGGCACGCACGATACGACAAAACAGGCGAGTGGTTTTCTTTCCGCGATGGATCTGCCCTGGATCCCTGCAGGTGTTCCTGACGGATACCTTCACGTGGAGAGCGGGATTGAAGCCGATCTTCCCGACTTCCGCTTTTCCGCACGCGGAGAAAACGATGATGAAAAAGCTTCTCTTCGTGAAAAGATCGTGCGATACATTTTGCAAAATGGTGACGTTTACGAAAAAAATGCTGTGAACGAACGCAGACTCAATCTTTATGGCAGTGCCGTATGGAAGCTTGCCGTTTCCAAAAACGAAAGAGAGGAAGCGGAGATTGTGATCGAAAATCCGCCTTTGGAAACAGTTTTCCCCGATCCGAGTGCCACATCGCTTTCAGAATGTGAATACGTGGCATTCGTTTATCACATGAGCCGTGCCAGAGCGGAAAGAATCTTTGCGGACGATCTTGCGCGCAGAGGTCTTACGATGGCGGATATTTTCCGCACGAAAAATCATTTGAAAGGGGACGCTTTTGGCGTTGGCGACACGGTGGAAATCACCGAATTTTGGTTTCGTCAACCGAAAAGCGGCGAGGAGATTTGTCTTCTCGGCACATGGGACGGCGCGGAAGCCGTGACTGTTTCAGCAGGGGATATTGCGTTTTCGATTCTGATCGAAGGCAGAGAAGTCCGCTATGTGCCGAAATTTTGGTCAAAGACCTCCTATCGCGAATATCCTTTCGTGCTTTATGAGAAGATCCCGCGCGATGGTTCGCTTTGGGGAAAAAGTGAATTGGAAACGCTGATTCCGCTGATCGACGCGGCGGACAGACAGCTTCTTTTTGCACAGCTTAACACGGCATATTTCGCTAACGATATTTTGCTCTATGAGGAAAATGCGTTTGCGCCCGACAGCTTTCCCGAAAACCGTCCCGGTGCGATCTGGAAGCTTCGCCCCGGCATGATGGAGAAGGTCAAGCGTCTTGGCGGACTTGCGGGGGATAGCACCGCGCACTATGAGATCGCGGAAAAATACCGCGCGATGATGAAAGAAGCGGTTGGCACTACGACTTTTTGCAGGGGGACAGCTCAACTCGCGTGAATACAGCAACGGGACTTGCACTCCTTGGTGACTACGCTTCCAAACGAACGGAGGCAAAAAACATCGGCAAAAAAGCCGGTTTTGAAAAGCTTTATCGCTTGATCGACGCTTTGGCGCTGGAGATCTTTTCCGCGGAACAGCTCTTTGCGATCACAGACTGCGCATCGGTACTTTCCGATCTCTCTTACGTCCCTGCGCTGGACGTTACCGTTACGATCGGTGAAGGCGTCGAGGGGACGAGAGCATATTTGCTTTCTTCTCTTGCGGAGCTTGCGCAAACACAGATCACGGAAACGAATTATCCTGTGGTACGTGCTTACATCAGCGCGCTCGGCATTCCCGAACGAACGGTGATTCTGGAAGAGATGGACAAACGGTTTGTCAATCTTCCCCAAAATTCATAAGAAAGGACGGATTTCGACATGAATGAAAATGAAAACGTGATGCTTCCTGAGGAAATGCCCTTGGAAACGACAAAAACAGAAGTGCTTTTATCCGAAGAGAAAACGGAAAAAACGCAGGAAGAACGCCTCAGAGATGAAACCTTGCGTGCGCACCCGATGTTTTCTCACTTTGCCAAAGGCAAGAGCGGAACGGACGAGGCGCTTTTGCGCGATTTTTCTGAAATGCTCTCGCTCGGTGAAGCCGAAAAAGCAAAAAACGAGGCGTTTCTTGCCTCAAAAATGACGCCTTCTGCCTCGCATACGATCCCTGATATTTCTTTGACGGAACGTCAGAAAGAGATCGCGAGGGCGGCAGGCATGACTTACAAAGAATACTACGAACTGATCGGCGCGGTCAAAGACCGTCGCTGAACGATGAAAAATTTTTTATAAAAAGAAAGGAATAATCAAAAACATGAATACAAACGATATTTACACTTGGTCCAACGATATGTATCCCCTTGTCAAAAAACGTTTTGACGAAAGATACGCTTCCCGTATGAATGCCATCGCGAACGTGGCAGGTATCATCACCGGTGCGGAAGCAAACTATGAACTCCGCGGTCTTGGCGGTTACGGTGAGCTTCCCGTTTATGAGGGCGGCGAGCTTACCTACGGTGACGACAGCAAATCCTTCCTCACCACCATCACACCCGTGGAACGTGCGCTTGCGATCCCTATTTCTTACAAGCGCGCAAAGCTTGATATTGTCGGTGAAGCAGACAAAACGGGCGTGCGTCTTGCGGATTCCGCATACATGACCGTTTTGAACGAATTCTACCGTGTGTTTGGCAACGCATTCACCGTCAACGGCGCGGACGGTGTGCCTTTGGCTTCCCGTGCGCACCCCGTTGGTAATGGCGACGGTCAGGTCTTTTCCAACCTTTTTGATGCGGAGCTTTCCGTGGCGGCGATCGCTGACGCGCAGAAGATGGCGGCAAACTTTGTGACCGCAGACGGTCTTCCTTTTGCCGCAAGCTTTGATCTTCTTCTCGTTTCTCCTGAGCTTGAAGCTACTGCAAGAGAAATTTGCGGTGAAGATGCGCTTGTGACACCTTTCGGTACCGTGGGCGGCACACCTTACGGTATGAAATACATGGTGATCGGCAGCGGTGAACTCGGTCTTACCGGCAAACGATGGGCGATCGCGGACAGCATGCTTCTTCCTGAGGTTTTGAAGCTTGTTTATATCACAGAGCCCACCATAGTGGTTTCTCCCAGAGATAATCCTCTCATGACTGACTACATCGCTTACGTGGACTTTGCCTTTGGCTTCGGTGACGCAAGACCTATCATCTTCTCCGATCCGCTCTAAACAATATACTGAAAAGAGAGGGAGCAATCTCTCTCTTTCTTAAAAAGGAGGAATTCTATTGACTTTAGGTAATTTAAGAAAACGAATTCTGGCGCTCCTCGACGTAAATGACGAAGATACGGGCGAAGGAAGCTTTTTCGCGGTGGCACAGCCATTGATGATCGCTTCCATCAACGCGATCTCCGATAAGGTGGCGCTGGCGTTGCGCACGTTTTATAAGGAAACGGAGCTTTCGTTTCAAGCAGGAGCTTTCGGTGCCAAGGCGGCTTTGCCAAAGGATTTTGCCGCCGCGCGCGGTATTTGTGGGGGTGGAAGATTTTACGGCGGCGAATGCTTTGAGGTTGTGGGCGACAGCATTTATTTTTTCGCAGGCAAAGCCGTGGAATATACGCTCTGTTATTACGCTTTTCCGGAAGCATTTACAGAGGAAAGCTCGGAAGACACGATGCTTGCTTTTGACGATTATGAGGCGGATACGGTGGCATACGGGGTGGCGGCAGAGCTTTGCCACAGTCTTTATCCCTCTGATATGACGCGCTATGCCCGTTTGGCGACGGAATTTGACGAACGTGTGACTTCTCAGGTTCTTCGCGCGGGAGAAACGGTGGTCGCGAATTCTCTTTTCGGCAGAAAACGGGGTGACTTCCGATGAGCAGCTTGAAAAATAAAAAGGGGATTTCTGATGCGTATGAAGCTTTTTTGCAATATGATGAGCGTGAAAAGGAATTTGTTTTAGAAGATTTTTCGGGCGGTGTTTGCGGAAAGGGCAGTGCGCACGCGGAAAATACGGTTGCCGCTCTTTGCAACATGCGTGCGGACGGAAAAACGCTTTGTTCTGTTTCCTTGCCGAGAAAAGAAGCTTTTGATTTTTGCGGCGGCATGATCACGGACGAAGCTTATGCTGACGGTGTCTGGCTTTTCCGCAAAGGACGTTCGCTTTACGCGTGGAAAGAGGGGGAATTTTCCCTCATCGGTGTGGAAAACATGATGGCGGAGGATCACGGCGCGATTTACTGTGCGGACGGTGCTTTTCTTGTCTTGGACGGTGGACGCATTTTGCGCATTGAACAGGAGCTGGCATATTCACTTTTGACACAGACACCGACAATTTGGTACATTGCGGTTTCTTCCAACGGCAAAGAATATATGGAAAATAAAAAGCCGAATCCGTTTTGTCGATATTTGGAATACGTTCTTGCCGACGTGAACATGAGCACACATACGATTCCTGCGCATTTGGCGATCGACACTTCGTTTTTGGAGGTCAGAACGGTGAGCGGTGCGCTTTTGTCTTCCGCAAACTATACGTTTGATGGTACAAAAATTACGTTTGATGAAGATCTTACGACCAATTGCTTGCGTATTCGTTTGAAGCTTGCGGAAATGTCTGCCGATGCGGACAAGATCTCTTATGCCACTCTCCAAAGTGAACGTGATTTTTTTGCCAACGTGAAAACGATGCAGATCACCTCGCTTCCTTCTTACCGCCGTGTATATCTTTTTGCGGATACGGAAGAAACAACGAAGGTGCATGCACTTTTGACGGAAAGCGCTTGGGATTTTTGCTGTCTTTCGAAGGATCGCGTGCTTTCTTACGATCTTGGCGAACGCATTACCGCGCTTGTTTCTTATGAGGAGGGTTTTCTTGTCTTTTCCGAGGGCGGCGTGAAGAAGCTTTTCCTTTCGGAGGATACGGAGACGGAACGTTTTTCTTTTTCCACGAAGCCTTTTAAAAATGATTTCGGTTCGGATATGGCAGGAAGCGTTTGTGGCTTTGATGATAAGATCATCTTTGCCAATTCCCGAAGCGGTGTTTATTATATCAATAAATACAGCATTACGGAAAGAGATGTAAGCAGACGCATTTCCGCCAATATCGAAAACGAATTTTTTTCGCATACGAAGGAAGAATACGCAAATGCGACAGCGATCTGCGCTTTTGGGAAATATTATCTGACGGTGGGAACACGGACGTACGTTTGGGATTACAGCGCAAGGCTTCCGGGTAGCACACAAAGCTACGAGAGTGAATACAAGATGCGATGGAGTATTTCTGATGCCGGTTCACCTGCACGGTATTTTCGGGAGATCGAGCAAAAATTATATTATATAGAAGAAGATTCCGATTCGCTTTTTTATTTCGTGCCCGATCTTTCCGAGGGGGAAGCGATCGCATCTTCTCTCAAAACGGCGGAAAGCGACTTTAATGAAAAAAGGGAAAAGCGTCTTTCGGGGATTCTGCTTTGCTACCGTGCCGCAGGGGACGTGAAGATTTCGATCGAATATGATGGCATTCCTTCTCCCACGGAATATATTCTTCCGCCGACGGAGCGTTTTTCTCACATTCGCTTGAAGCCTTACGGAAAACGGTTTTATCGCTGTGCGGTGACGATCTCCTCGGAAAGTTCGATGGGACTGGAAAGCATTGTTTTCCGCTATTTATAATATAAAAGGTTAAAAATACGCAAAAGACAACCGAATTTGAGGGATTCGGTTGTTTTTTTGCTTTATTTGTGGTACAATAATAATGTTAGGCTTGAATTTTCAAAAAAATTAAAAAACTTTTTGAAAAAATGTGACTTTTCAGCGCTTTCATGCGTTTTACATACAGGAGGGACAAAAAGTGATCTTATCCCAAGGTAAGAAAAACAGTCTTGAAACGGTCTATGACAAATATGCCGATATGCTTTACCGCCTTGCGCTTTCTCATTTGCAAAGAAAAGAGGACGCGGAGGACGCGGTGCAGGACGTTTTCATGAAGTACTACAGCACATCTCCGAATTTTTCCGATGATGAGCATGAACGCGCATGGCTCATTAAGGTGACGGTGAACCGCTGTCACGACCTTTTGCGAAGAGGGAATATCCGCACGCATGAATCGCTCGACGATATTATCGAAGTGGAAAGCGACGAAAAAGTGGACGAAGAGAATATTCTCACCGTCGTTCGCAAGCTTCCCGAAAAATACAAAACGGTGATCGTGCTTCATTATCTTGAAGGATTTTCCGCCGTGGAGGTTTCCAAAATGCTGGGGCTTTCGCAGTCGGCGGTGAAGATGCGTCTTTCCAGGGGCAGAGATCTGCTCAAAAATTTAATAGACGGGGAGGAAAGCTAATGTTTGACAGCAAAGAGATCGAGGCTTACCGAGCGATTTCGGCGCCTGCAGATCTTAGACAAAAGGTTTTGTCCTCCTGTACGGAAGAGATGAAACCCGCGAGAAATTTTTCTCGTATGATCCGCACGGTATCGACACTTGCAGCGTGCCTTGTCCTTGTCACTTGTTTTTCCGTTATGGCACTCGGAAATTTCTTCGAAGCAAACGTTTTTGTTTCGGGTGAAATGGTCACAAGCGAAGAGATGCAACTGCTCTTCACCGAAGATGTCACACCCTTGAGTTTAGACGCGAGGGCATTTTCCCATTTGGAGGTTCCTATGACGCTGGAAATGAGAGGAAAAGCGGAGATCACAGTTTCCGATGGAATCCTCTTGATTCTTGATGACATGACAGATGAAGTTTTGGCAAACGTGCTTCCGGGAACAGCTTACAAAACCGGCAAGAACATCACCGGCATCTGGACAGTCGTCAGCGCCGATGCGGAACAAAAAAGCTTTGAAATGACGATCAAAAGTCTTTTCAATACCGAAGTCATCACACTCACCTATGAAGAAACGACAGGTGAATGGGTGATCTTCAAAACAAAATAAGAAACAAAAATTAAAAACAAAACATGAAAACACAAAAGGAGAACAATCACATGAAAAAAATCATCACTGCTATGCTCGTTGCAGCTATGGTACTCGCATTCGCTTCCTGCGGCAACAGCGCAAAACACCTCGATCACACCGAAAACTTTGAATCTGCAAACACTGTACTTCTCGGCGCTTACGATGCTTTCGCTGAAGCACTTGCTCCTTCCTTCGATATGCCTGCTGAAGACGTAAAAATGGCATTCATGGGCGGTTACTACAACGAAGACGATATGAACACTATGACTCAGGGTCCCGGCGCGATCCCCACAACTTACGAAGGTATCACCAGCATCGCTTTGCTTCCTGCTGAAACCGTTGCTATGGTTGACGGCGCATCTCTTGTACAGCACCCCATGATGCTCAACTACTTTGTTGGCGCTGCTTTCCACGTTGCTGACGCTGCAAACGTAGACGCAGTTGTAGAAGCTCTCAACAACAGCATCAAGAACAACCAGTGGATCTGCGGTCAGCCTGAAAGCTACGCTGTTATCAAGGTTGGTTGCTATGTTGTAAGCATTTACGGTCTTAATGAAAACGTGAACGCTCTCCGCGATGCAGTTACTTCCACCTACGGTGAAGGCGCTACTGTTGTATACAACGCTGCTCTTTAATTTTACACATCATGTAAAGCATAGGCTGTCCATATTCGGGCAGCCTTTTTCAAAGAATTTTAAACGAAAGGAATTAAGATAATGCTGTTTTCCAGTATCCCTTTTCTGTATTATTTTCTTCCTGCCGTGATCTTGCTCTATTTTGCCGTTCCCAAGGTGCTGAAAAACTTTGTTCTGCTTGCGGCAAGCCTTGTTTTTTATGCCTGGGGTGAACCGAAATACGTGATCCTGATGGTGATCTCGATTTTACTGGGCTATGTTTTGGGGCTTCTCATTGAGCGATTCCACGGCACGAAATGGGCGAAGCTGTTTTTGGTTCTTTCGCTGATATCAAGCCTTGGTATGCTTGGCTATTTCAAATACGCAGACTTTTTCATTGATAACTTCAACGCAGTAACCGGTCTTGCGGTTCCGCTGCTTCATATCGCACTTCCTGTCGGCATCAGCTTCTATACCTTCCAGATCCTCAGCTATACGATCGACGTATACCGCGGAGAAGTGAAGGCACAGCGCAATCCCATCAGTCTTGCGGCGTATATCTCACTTTTCCCGCAGCTTATCGCAGGCCCGATCGTTCGCTATGCGGATATTGCGGCTCAGCTCGATAAACGTACACACAGCTTTGAAAACGTGGCGCTTGGTATGAGAAGATTTATTCTCGGCCTTGGCAAAAAGATACTCATCGCGGACGTGCTTGCGGAATTTTGCGCAAAATTTTCCGCTTCCGAAGATAAATCCGTTCTCTTCTTCTGGGCGTATGCCGTAGCATATTCTTTGCAGATCTATTTCGACTTCTCGGGTTACAGCGATATGGCGATCGGTCTTGGCAAGGTATTCGGCTTTGATTTCCTTGAAAACTTTAATTATCCCTTTATTTCGGGCAGTATCACCGAATTCTGGAGAAGATGGCATATGTCGCTCGGTACATGGTTCCGCGACTACGTTTATATTCCTCTTGGCGGTAACCGTGTGTCCAAGCTTCGCGGTCTTTTCAATATTTTCGTCGTATGGATGCTCACAGGCTTCTGGCATGGTGCTTCGTGGAACTTTGTTTTCTGGGGACTTTATTTCGCACTCTTCCTTCTTATTGAAAAGCTTTTCCTTTTGAAGCATCTCAAGAAGATGAAGGTCTTGAATCACGTTTACGTGATCTTCCTCATTTTGATCAGTTTTGTAATCTTCAATTCCACAGAAGGCCTTTCTCAGCTCTTTGGTACGGTAGGCGGCATGTTTGGTGCAGGCGATGTTCCGTTTATTTCCACAGAAACGATCTACTATCTCAGAAGCTATGGCGTTGTCTTCCTTCTCGCACTTGTCGGTGCTACACCTGTTATCAAGCTGGCTGTGACCAAAGTGCATGAAAAGAAGATCGGTGAAAAGGTTCTTAACGTCATCGAGCCGATCGTGCTTGCGGCACTTCTCATTGTGATGACAGCATATCTCGTGGACGGTTCGTTCAGCCCGTTCCTTTATTTCCGATTCTAAGAAAGGAGGATCGTTATGACAACAAAAATCAAAAATATTGTGGTTACCATCGTGATGGCGGCACTCTTTTTCGGATTCTTCTTCGTTTGTCTGATCAAACCTGCTGATGCGACCTCCGAAAGTGAACGCCGTGAGTTGGAGCAATTCCCGAAGCTCTCTGCTTCCACGCTTTTTAGCGGTGAGTTTATGTCGAAATTTGAGGATTATACCCTCGACCAATTTCCGCTTCGTGACGGTTTCCGCACGTTGAAAGCATATTTTTCCCTCTATGTGATGGGCCAGCAGGACAACAACAACATTTACGTTGAGGACGGTTATGCGGCGCAGATCGAATATCCCTTGAACGAGGGCTCTCTTGATTATGCGGCAAAAAAATTCAAAGAGATTTATGACCGTTACATCAAGGATAAGACTGAAAACGTATATCTCACCGTTGTTCCCGATAAAGGTTATTTCCTCGCAGCACAGAACGGCTATCTTTCCATGGATTATGATGTATTCATGCAGAAGATGCAGGAAAAGGTCGACTTTATGGAATATATTGATATTTCTGAGCTTCTTGCTCTGGAAGATTATTATAAGACGGACACTCACTGGCGTCAGGAAAAGATCCTTGACGTGGCACGCAAGATCGCCGCACAGATGGGTGTGACGCTTACAGCGGAATATGAAGAAAAGCTTCTCGACAATCCTTTTTACGGTGTTTATTACGGTCAGTCCGCACTTCCGCTTCCTGCAGAAGAGCTTCGCTATCTGACCAATGATATCCTTGAAAATTGCACTGTATTCGATCATTCCTCCGGTAAGGAGATGTCCGTTTACGATATGGAAAAAGCTTTTGGTAAGGATCCTTATGAAATGTTCCTTGGCGGCTCGCTCTCGCTGATCACCATTGATAATCCGAATGCGACGACCGATAAAGAACTCATCATCTTCCGCGATTCCTTCGGTAGCAGCATCACACCTCTCTTGATCGAAGGTTACGCAAAGATCACCGTTGTTGATGTGCGTTACGTTTTGAGCTCCATGCTTCATACGTTTAAGGACGTTCGCACCGGCGAGGCGGTTCTTGACTTTGAAAACGCAGACGTGCTTTTCCTTTACAGCACCCTTGTTCTTAACAACAGCAATACCATCAAATAAAAGAAAAATCCGACCTCTGAAAAGGTCGGATTTTTTTATTTCAAAACATCTTTCCAAACATCGCCGTCGGTGGGATAAACGTAATGCTCGCTGAGGTTATCCTCCAAAAAGACGCGGAGCGTGCTTTTCATGCCGTTTGCAAGCGCCATCTTCGGAAGATCGGAAAGCTTCACCCAGAAAACTTCGCCTTCGTCGGAGGACGTAAGCTCTCCATGGAAATGAGTTGTTTTATACAGAAAGACGATATAGCGCGTGTCGTCCTCCAAAAACCATTCTTTGATGCCGCAAAGATTGAGATCCCAAGCGGTAAGTCCCGTTTCCTCCCGTATCTCGCGGATCGCGGCGTCAAGGATCAGCTCGCCGTTTTCTACGTGACCGCCGGGAAAGGTGATGCCGGGCCAGTTTTTCTTTTGTCTGTTTTCTACGAGGACGTTGCCGCTTTCGTCATAAAGCATACATAAGTTGGCTAAAATGCAGGATTCTGATTTCCTCATAAAAACGCCTCTCTGTTTATTCTTTACCGTTCCAGCAGTAGGTGCAAAGCTTTTCGGGATCAATACCTGTGGAACTCAGCATATCGTCAAGACGCAGGTAGCGCAGAGAAGTGAAGTGGAGCCACTCGCGGATCTTTTCCAGCATTTTCTCATATTTTTCGCTGTTAGGATCGGCATATTCCTGAACGACTTCTTTAGAGGGATTGCCGCCTTCAAGCTCACAGATGGCACGGCGTGCAATAAGCTCCATTTCCGAAGTGGAGCGGGAGAAATTGAGATATTTACATTTGAAAAGCACAGGCGGACAACCGGTGCGGATATGTACTTCTTCGGCGCCTCTTTCATAGAGAAATTCCGTCGTTTCACCAAGCTGTGTGCCGCGGACGATGGAGTCGTCGATCAGAAGGAGCTTCTTTCCTTCGATCAGATCATGGAGCGGAATGAGCTTCATTTTAGCGATCAGATCGCGTTTGCTCTGATGCGTGGGCATAAAGGATCTGGGCCAAGTGGGCGTATATTTGATGAACGGACGGGAGAAAGGAACGCCGGATTCGTTGGCATAACCGATGGCGTGCGCAAGACCGGAATCGGGAATACCTGCCACGATATCGGGTTTTACGCTGTGACCATCGCGTTTTGCAAGGCATCTGCCGCAATTATAGCGCATTTCTTCCACGCCGACGCCTTCATAGGAAGAGGAGGGATAGCCATAATATACCCAAAGGAACGTGCAGATCTTCATATCTTTGCCGGGAGCGACGAGGGTGTGAACACTGTCGGCATCGAAAACGACGATCTCACCGGGAGCAAGATTTTTATAATCGGAGTAACCGAGGTTCAGGTAAGCGAAGCTTTCAAAGCTTGCGCAAACAGCACCGTCTTTTTTGCCGATGGCGATCGGTGTTCTGCCGAGTTTATCTCTGGCAGCATAAATGCCCTTGGTGGTCAGCACCATCATGCTGATGGAGCCTTCAATGACGTCAAGTGCGTACTGGATTCCGTCAATAAAGTTTTCTTTTTGGTTGATGAGCGCGGCAACAAGCTCCGTTTGATTGATGGTGCCGTTCTGCATTTCAAAGAAATGTGTATGTCCTTTCACGATCTCACCGGCAAGCTCGTCCACATTGTTGATCTTACCGACAGTCGTCACCGCAAAGGTGCCGTGGTGCGAACGAACAAGGATCGGCTGTGCTTCAAAATCGGAGATACAGCCAATGCCAAGATGACCGTGCATGCTGGTTGATTCCGATGTGAATTTTGTTCTGAAAGGCGCGTTTTCAATGTTGTGGATCGCTTTGTCAAAGCCGAGTTCATCGTCATAGACCGTCATACCCGCACGGCGTGTGCCGAGATGGGAGTGGTAGTCCACGCCGTAAAATAAATCAAAAACGCAATCATCATGTGATGCTACACTAAAAAGACCGCTCATAATATACCTCTTTTCATAGGCGAAAATAAAAAAATACATTTTCATTATATCACACATTTTTGAGCGGAGCAATAGTGATACTGAACGAATTTCTGCTTTTTCACGCGCGAAATTTGTGAATTTTCGTAGTGGGCAACGCCCACGCGAAGTTGCTCGCCTATCCACATTTTGCTTGTGTCAAAACAACTCAAAACGGCGAGGTTGGTTTTGCGCAATTTCCTATGCAATAAAAAACGGTTGCCCGTTCGGACAACCGTGAGAAAGTTTACATGATCTGTGCCGCAGCCTTTTTGCGTGCGAGAACACGCCAAAGGATAAAGAGCGCGATGAAAAGAACGCCGTGAACAAGAGCGAGTATACCGAAGAGCATGAGATTTTCACACATTGCGTTCCATGCGACCATTATGATATCGGTTGCAGCTTCAGTAGCCGTGCCGAAGGAATCGGCAAGCATTTCCTGCACGAGTGCTGTAGGGAAGACCAAAGAGGAAGTACCGAGAAGCAAAGCACCGTAGCCGAGTGCCATAATACCGCTGATGAGGAGCGGTCTGCGAATGCTCCATGTGAGGAGGGCAGAGATGCCAAAGAAGAGGAGGAAAGAACCGCAGATCATGGCAATGAAAACGGGACTTTTCAAAAATGCCAGCACTTCGGAAACTATATGCATCAAAGCTTCCATTTCTGAAATCTCAGCTTCCGCTTCCGTTTGGGAATCAGCGTCCACGGGTGCGTAGTCGACATCGGGATCTTCCATGGGGAGATCTTCCGTGGAAAGACCTGTCGCACCGAGATATTGGTTCAAAAGGCTGTTGAGCGCTTCGTTATTTGATTCCACGATCGATGCCATCAGCTCGGAATAGGAGACACCGTGTTCGGGAGCGTCCACACCGAAGCTTTCTGTATAGGAGGCGATTGCGTCATAAATGTCGTCGTAAGAAAGCTCGAATTTGTCAGCGGTGTTTTCGAGGATCGTATCAAAAGTTTCTGCGTTTTCCGTAAACATATCGGAAACCTTTTCCGCAATGTTGACTTCCGCGGGCGTTCCGTTGTTTTCCAACATATCCATGATGTAATCGGAAGCGACGTCGGAAACAACGTTCTTGAATGCTTCTGTGTTCAGGATCTCGCTGATGACTTCTGCCACCGCTTCTTCTTCCATGGCAGGAACTTCTTCGGGAAGTCCTGCGGAAAGCTGTTCGGTGATGCTTGCCGAAACCGCGGTTGCGATCTGATCGGTCATCTCGCCATAAAGTTCTTCGTTGTCAAGAAATGCTTCCGTGATGTCGGAGATGGTCTGTTTATTCACGGCACGCGCCGCACCGTGTGCGAGTGCGAGTCCGAAAATTTCCAGCGTGAAGATGAGAGCAAGCAACACACTGAAAACGGTGCCAATGGCTCTGTAAATTTTCATAGATAAAAATGTCCTTTTAAAAAAATCAAATGCGATATCAATATAACACAAAATTCTTTCTTTGTCAATGAAAACAGCACCGCAAATGTTCGCAGTGCTGTCATTATTTTTGCTTAATCAAGCTGAAAGATCTCTTTGGCATTTTTCACTTCGTTTTCACAGAAAACGTCGTAATCCACGCCGAGGAGTTCAGCGGCTTTTTCTGCGGTAAAGTGCATATAACCGCTGTGATTGGTCTTTCCTCTTTTGGGGACAGGCGCAAGATAAGGGCAATCCGTTTCCACAAGGATACGAGAAAGAGGCGTCGCGATGACGGAATCCAGCACTTTGGAGGCATTCTTAAACGTGATCACGCCGGAAAAAGAGATATACCAATCCATTTTGATATATTCCTTTACTTGTTCTGCGGAAGCACTGCAACTGTGCAAAATGCCGCGAACTTTTCCTGCGTATTCGCGGATAATGTCCATCGTATCGCCGTGCGCGTCGCGGTCATGAATGAGAACGGGTTTTCCCGTTTTCGCGGCAACGTCCATCTGTGCGCGGAAAAGCTTTATCTGGGTGTCACGATCGGCGAAATCATAGTAATAGTCCAGCCCGATCTCACCGAGAGCTATCACTTTTTCCGCGTGCAAGAGCGTTTCTAACTCGTTCATCGCGTCATCAAGATTTTCTACTTTTGCCGCTTCATGAGGGTGAATGCCTGCGGAAGCATACATGCCTTCCCATTCACCTGCAAGAGCGATGCATTTTTGGCTGTCAGAAAGGTCGGTCGCCACCGTCAGAATATGGCTGACGTCCCCCTCAAAGACGGAGGAGAGAAGGACGGTATCGCCCATGAGTCTCTCGTCCGTATAATGCGCGTGTGTATCAAAAAGCTGATTCATATCAATGGATTCTGCTGCCGACAGCTTCATCGGGATAGAAAGCGATCGAGGCTGCACCGTCGGTGGTGTCAGCAGCGAAGATCATACCTTCGCTTATATATTTGCCGCCCATCATTGCACGGGGGGCAAGGTTCATCACGATACCCACGTTTTTGCCGATGAGCATTTCAGGTTTATACCATTTTGCGATGCCCGACATGATGCAGCGTTCGCGTTCGCCATCAAATACGGTGAGCTTGAGGAGCTTTTTGCTTTCCTTGATCGCTTCGCAAGCGGTGATCTTTGCCACGCGGAGTTCCACTTTACAGAAATCGTCAAAGCTGATCTCGTCTTCATGGTCTGTGATCTCACGAACGGGGAGATCGGGTTTCTTTTCTTCTTCTTTGGGTTCTTCGGTTGCTTTTGCTGCCGCTTTTTCTGCTTCGATTTCAGCGAGGATTTTGGCTTCATCAAGACGGGCAAAAAGAACACTCTGTTCACCAACGGTCACACCGGGTTTCACAAGACCGAATGCAGAAGCAGATTCAAATTCATGCGCTGTGCAATCCAGCGTGGAAAGGATCTTCTCTGCGGAGTCGGGGATAATGGGACGAAGCAAGAGTGCTGCAATACGAAGTGTTTCAAGGAGATTGTAGAGAACGGTGCCGAGTCTTTCTTTTTTGCTTTCATCTTTTGCGAGCGCCCAAGGCATGGTTTCATCAATATATTTATTGGCGCGACGAAGTACCGTGAACACGGATTCAAGAGCATCTTGTGCACGATATGCGTCAAAGTTTTCGGTAAAGCCTGTGTATGCTTTGGCAGCCTCTGCCTTAAGCTCGGCATCGGGGCCTTCCTCGCCTGCGGGGGTGGGAACTACGCCGTCAAAGTATTTTTTCGTCATCGCAACCGTGCGGGAAACGAGGTTGCCAAGGGTGTTGGCGAGATCTGCGTTATAACGGGTGATGACGTTTTCATAAGTGATGGAACCGTCATTGTTATAGGGCATTTCGGCAAGGAGATAATAGCGAACTGCATCAAGTCCGAAACGCTTGATCAAATCGTCAGCGTAAATAACGTTGCCGCGCGACTTGGACATTTTGTCCATACCTACAAGAAGCCACGGGTGACCGAAAACTTGCTTGGGGAGCGGTTCGCCGAGAGCCATGAGGAAGATGGGCCAATAGAT
>CAYXQF010000043.1:0-15827 GCA_964466625.1 uncultured Lachnospiraceae bacterium
AGGCAAGAAAAGCTGATATTGACTTCAAGCCTAATAATTAAACAAATTCCAATTTACTCGCACAGAAGCAAGGGCGCACTTCTATACATAGTGTCCGCTATGTAGTGCCAACAACAATAAAAGCCAAGTTGCAGATGCAGCTTGGCTTTATCTGTTTTACGGACACCCGGCAAAAAGGCGAGCGGTTTTTGCGCATTACATATCCTTGCGGATACGCTCCAGCGCACTTTTTTCGATGCGGGATACCTGCGCTTGTGAGATCCCGATCTCATCAGCGATCTCCATTTGCGTTTTTCCGCGGTAGAAGCGCATATTGATGATGGCTTTTTCTCGCTCGGAAAGCTTTTTGACTGCTTCGGCAAGTGCGATGCTTTCCAGCCAGTATTCGTCACCTGATTCTTCGTCGCGGATCTGATCCATGATGTAAAGTGCGTCACCGTTTTCGCCGTAGATCGGCTCGTAAAGGGATACAGGTTCCATGATCGCTTCCAGCGCATCGGAAACGGCACGCACACTTTCTCCCAAATGTGCCGCTATATCTTCTGCTCTTGGCTCACGGAGCATGGTCGCGGAAAGTTCCTCTTTGGCATTCAGCGCGCGATAGGCAAGATCTCTTGTTCCTCGGCTGACGCGAAGCATATTGTTATCGCGCAGATAACGGCGGATTTCTCCGATGATCATCGGGACCGCATAGGTGCTGAATTTGACGCCGACCTCCGTGTCGAAATTATCAATAGCTTTCATCAGCCCGATGCACCCAACCTGAAAAAGATCGTCGGCGTCCCCCGTCTTTCCCGCGAAGCGCTGAATGATGCTCAGCACCAGCCTGAGATTGCCGCTGATAAGCTTTTCTCTTGCTTTTTGATCACCGTTTTTCACTTTGATGAGAAGCTCGTTTTTTTCCTCACTCGTGAGCGTTTTCAGCTTGGACGTGTTCATGCCGCATAGATCGACTTTATTATAATACATGATAACCTCTTGTCATTTCCCGTTTTTCTTTCTGATAAAGCGATGAAACAATATTTGTCTTTATCGACAGTATTGCCGAAAGCTGTCGCTTTTTATGCAAAACGGAAAATGCAACTTATTTCCATTTTTTCGAAAAATACGGGGAAAAAGTTTGCAAGGGATATTGAAATGGCGGTATATTTTTGCTATAATAAATTTGTTAATGGAATTTTTGAGGCAGAAAAGAAAGGAACGAAACCCGATGAAAGGACTCAAACGCCTGCTCAGCTACGCCAGACGCGCGTGCGATGATTATCATATGATTGAGGACGGAGATAAGATCGCTGTCGGTGTTTCAGCGGGAAAGGATTCGCTTTCTCTCCTTTGGGCGATGGCAGAGCTTCGCCGTTTTTATCCGAAAAAATTCGAGCTTGTCGCCATCACGGTGGATATGCGTTTCGGAGATCTTGAACGCGGCGGAGAACATATGGATTTTTCACCGATCGCTGCTCTTTGCGAAAAGCTGAACGTGACCTATCACGTGGAGCCTTCCAATATCGCGAAGATCGTTTTCGACGTGCGAAAGGAGAGCAATCCATGCTCGCTTTGCGCCAAACTCAGACGCGGTATGCTCAACGACACCGCCAAAAAGCTCGGTTGCAATAAAGTGGCGCTCGGTCATCATTTTGATGACGTGGTGGAAACGTTTATGCTCAACCTTTTCTATGAAGGCAGACTTGGCTGTTTTTCTCCCGTGACGTATCTGGATCGCACGGATATTACGGTCATTCGTCCGTTTGTTTATGCGCCTGAAAAGGATATCCGCTATTTTGCGGCATCGGCGGAGCTTCCCGTCGTGGCGAGCGCTTGTCCTGCGGACGGTACCACAGAGCGGGAAAGCATGAAAAATCTGCTCCATGATCTGGAAAGAGAAAATAAAGGTCTTCGTCACAGGATCTTCCATGCGATGCAAAAAGCAGGTGTTGATGGTTTTGTGGAAGCGAAGGTCAAAATCTATTCCGATCCGAAAAAGGACGAATAATAATTTTTTCGTGTGGAAAACTATTTTCCGAAAAAAGGAGGATTTTTTTCATGCGAGAAGAAGAAAAAAAGCCGACGGTTTCCTGTCGGTATTGCCCGAATTTAGATAACAACGTGGTGTTGCTGAGCCGCACGCTTGCGGCAGGAAAACAAGAAAACACTTGTCTTTGCGCACATCTTTGCGAAAAAGACAAAAGGCTTCTTTGTCCGCATCACGATGAAAAACGATGGGCGCCCTACGATTATTTTTGAACGAAATAGCCGCTGATGCGGCAGAATTGAGGTTATATATGGCATTTGTATTTTCTGATAAGTACGTTCACTCCTTTATTTCCGATGCAGATCTTGCAGGTATTGCAGGTGACGTGAACGCCGCACACAAACAGCTTCTTGACAGAACGGGCAAGGGAAACGATTTTCTTGGTTGGCTCGATCTTCCTAAGACCTATGACCGCGAAGAACTCGCGGCAATGAAGAAAGCTGCAGACAAGATCTGTGATATGTGCGATGTTTTCATCGTTATCGGTATCGGCGGTTCTTACCTCGGCGCAAGAGCGGCAATTGAATTTATCCACGGCAACTACTATAACAACAAGAAGAAAAATACACCCGACATTTATTTTGTGGGTAATGATATTAGCTCTTCTCACCTCAAAGATATCCTCGCGATCTGCGAAGGCAAAGATATCTGCGTGAACGTTATTTCCAAATCCGGTACTACCACCGAGCCTGCGATCGCTTTCCGCATTTTCCGTGATCTTCTCATCGAAAAATACGGCAAGGAAGGCGCGGCAGAACGCATCTTTGCGACCACTGATAAAGCACGCGGCGCACTTCGCAAGCAGGCGGATACATACGGCTATGAAAGCTTTGTGATCGCTGATGACGTCGGCGGCAGATTCTCTGTTCTTTCTCCCGTAGGTTTGCTTCCCATTGCAGTTTCCGGCGTTGACATCGAAGAAATGATGAACGGTGCGGCAAAAGCACTTGACGATTTCGCAGACGGTGACGTTTATACCAATGATTGCCTCAAATACGCGGCAATTCGTAATATTCTTCACAGACAGGGCAAGAGCGTAGAGATTCTCGCGGTAAACGATCCTGCGCTTGCAATGACTTGCGAATGGTGGAAACAACTCTTCGGTGAATCCGAAGGCAAAGACGGCAAGGGTCTCTATCCTTCCAGCGTCGTTTATTCCACCGACCTTCACTCTCTCGGTCAGTTCATTCAGGACGGCTCCAGAATTATGTTTGAAACCGTTATCAACGTGGATATCGACGATGGTTTTGTTGTTCCTTCCGATGCGGAAGACGGCGACGGTCTGAACTTCCTCGCAGGCAAGACTGTAAACTTTGTTAACGGCAAAGCACACGATGGCACGATTCTCGCGCATACTGACGGTGCTGTTGCGAACCTTGATATTACGCTCACTTCCCGTAGTGCGTTCGATTTCGGTTATCTCGTATACTTCTTTGAAAAAGCTTGCGCGGTTTCCGGTTACGTTCTCGGTGTCAATCCCTTCGATCAGCCCGGCGTAGAAGCTTACAAGAAAAATATGTTCGCGCTTCTCGGCAAACCCGGCTATGAAAAGAGCCGCGAAGAGCTCGAAGCTCGCCTTGCGACCTTGAACTAATAAAAATAAAAACTTAAAAAATCGGCAGGGGAATCGCTCTCCTGCCGATTTTGAGATATAAAGGCTATATTTGAGATGAAAAATGATTGGTTTTTTCAAGTTGGAAATAATATCTGCGACGTCCGAGCCGTGGGCGTATTGATCAAAGACGGAAAAATACTTGTGCAACGCGAAAGAAACGGAAACGAATATGCTTTGCCCGGCGGTCACGTGAAGATCGGAGAGACTTTGGAAGAGGGACTCGTGCGAGAATACAAGGAAGAAATCGGTGCGGATATTTCTTGTGAAAAAATGCTGTGGAGCGAAGAATGCTTTTGGGAATGGAGCGGCAGAAATATGCACAATCTCTCGTTTTATTATCTTGTTGCATTGCATGGTTTCGCAGAGTTACCCGATAACGGCGGTTTTATTTCTCAAAAAGATAACGATAACGTTCTCATCGGGTGGCTACCGATCGATGAGCTTGCGAACGTGAAGATCTATCCGGAGTTTTTGAAGAAAGAGATCTACCGTTTGGACGATTCGCTCAAACATTTCGTGTCAAAATCTTAAAGGGGTGACATTTTGAATATCTTAAAAGGGAAATATCTCGCCTTGATTTTTGCCGCGTTTCTCCTAATCTTTTCGGTGATGCTCTGGTTTCCCGAAAGTGTGGGACTGCCTGCGATTTTTCTTGCGCTCATCTTACTTGGGGGTGGCGGTTTTGTCTTTTTTGTGCGAGGAAAACGAATACTTACGCGAAAACGCGCGGTGGCTCTTTTCTTGCTTTTTTCTGTTGCGGTGAGCGGGGCTTTGGTGTCAGGATATCTTTTTGTGTCGCGCACGCTCCTGCCGATCACGGCGCTTTTTGACGACACGGTACATAGCGCTGAGGGTTACGTGGACGAGGTGCTTTATGAGAAACCGTTCGGTGCTTCTTATCGTGTGGTACTGGAAAGTGTGGACGGCGTTTCGCAAAACGGAAAGGTAAATCTGGAAACGCCGTACGGCATGGGATTTTCCGCAAATGAAAAGATCAATTTTGACGGTATTTTTTCCGAATTGACAGGAGAATACGCTTCCTATTACCGCTCACGCGGTGTGTATGCTGACGTTTGGGCAGAGGAAGCCGATGGGATCGGTATGCGAGAAGCACCGATGCGCACGTTTTTAGAAAAGATCCGAGGTTATTTCCTTGATAAATTTGATACTTATATCGGCGGAGAAGAAGCAGGCTTTGCCGCGGCGCTTTTCATCGGAGAAAAGGAAAATCTTTCGGGTGGGACGAAGCTTGCTTTTCAGCGGCTCGGCATCTCGCATTTGCTTGCCGTTTCGGGACTTCATCTTTCCGTTATTGTCGGTGGTTTTGATCTTTTGCTCCGCAGTTTGACTGTTCCCAAACGAAAAAAGAATGTATTTTTGATCATGTTGGCGCTGTTTTTTGCTGCGATCTGTGGTTTTTCCGCGTCGGTGATGCGTGCGGCAATCATGCTTTGTGTTTTGTATTTCGGGGAAGTGATCGGGGAAAAGAGCGATTCCTTGACTTCGCTTTTCTTTGCGGCGTTTCTGATCGTTTTGGTGCGCCCGTCTGCGGTCTATGATGCAGGACTTGGGCTTTCCTTTTTCTCCACACTGGGTATTCTTTCCGTGATGCCGTTTTGCGGTGCGCTTTTTGCCTCGAACAAAGAAGAAACCACAGTTTCCCGTTTTTCCAAAAAGCTTTTGCGCACGTTCATCTCACTTTTGGTGATGAATTTCACGGCGCTGTGCTTTACGATGCCAATAACGTATCTGCTTTACGGCGGTGTTTCGCTGATCTCGCCGCTTGCAAATCTCATTTTTGTCCCGGCGGTGCAGATACTCCTCTATCTTACGGCAATTTTTGCAGTTGTTTCTCCGATTTCTTTTCTGGCGGTGCCGCTTGGCAGATTTTGCGCAGTTTTTATCGAGAAGATAACGGCACTCGCAAAAAGACTTTCGGACATCGAAGATATTTATATTTCGATACGTTATCCGTTTGCAAAATATATCATTTTAGCACTTGTGATCGGCATCATGATAGTGCTTTTTCTCAAAAAGAGTAAGCCAATCTATACGCTTGCGGTGTTCGGGGTATGTGTCCTTTCTTTCGGTGTTTGCTATGGCGTATATCAAGGTGTGACAGCAGACCGTGCGCAGGTGATTTTGGAAACCAACGGCAAAAGCGACGTGGTGGGCGTTATCTGTGAAGGGGAAACGGTGCTTTTGGATATCACAACGGGTGGCTACACTGTGGCAAAGGAAGCGGTGTCGGCGCTGGAGGCATCTTACGTCTGTGAGATCGACGCGCTCGTTTTGACACATCTGCATTCTTATCATGCAGGAACGCTTTCCCGTCTTGCGGAAACGATAAAGATTCATCGGATCTTGATTCCGTCAGCACTTTCCGAAGGGGAAGATGCGATGATCGACGCTATCTATGAAGCCGTTGGCGATCGGTGTGAGATCACTGTCTATCCGCGCACGCAAACGGAAAATGTTTTGACATTTTCTTCTTTCACGGTGTATCTGCCGAAAGCGGAAACATTGGAACGTTCCACACACCCCGTGGTCAATTTTTCGGTGGACATTCACACACAGCCATGGGAACGTGAGCTTTTTTACGTTGGTAGCAGCGGCTTTGAAAAGGTGCATGAATTTGGTAATACGCCGCTTGTTATCTGCGGTGCGCATGGACCTGTGACAAAGCATATTTTTGATGCTTCTGCATTGTCTTGCGCACACACCGTTGTTTTTGCTGATCGGGATATTGCTTCTTTTACGCAAACGGAATATTTGGATTGTGATCTCGTTTTTGCAGAGGAGCTTTGTGGCAAATGTCGGATCGTTTTTGAATAAAAAAATCTCCGTCGCAAATACTAAAGGCAAGTGTATGAGCCTTTGGCGGAAACGGAGAGATTATGTCAAAAATTTTGCTTGCAAAACAGAGAGCCTTTGATGTTTTTTCGAGATCCTCGAATTTATCAAAAAAAGAAGAAGCGCTACCTAAAGTAGCGCTTCTTTCTAATAATAAAATGAAACTTTTTGCGTCTTCGCTCGGTCACGTTTCTCTTTGGGACGGATTGCTTCCTATTCTTAGCTCCTCTTTTGAAAAAAAGACCTTGGAGCGAGGACTGCGTGCTGTGGTGAAAACGGAGGACGGTATTTTTTCACCGATGCCGCTTGTGCCGATCCCAAAAGGATTTCGTGGTGAATATTCGTTTTCACATACGGTTTCCGATGTGACGTATACGGCGGATTTTTCAGGAAAAGGGAAAAGTTTTTCTGTTTCGACGGTTTTTTCGCTTTCGCCCATCTCCAGTCTTCTTCAGATCTCCACCACCGTAACGGAAAATATGGGAGAGACTTTGGCGGCGCTTTCTTTTTCGCCTATATTGAAAAAAGAATCTTCGAAAGATTCTTGGCTTTTTTATGACCGATATGACAGCGCGGGGCGGTATTTGATTCGTGAGCGACATGATAAAAAAGTGCGCTGTGAGACGCTTTATTTTGGCATTTCTCGTGGTGCAGATCGTTTTTTATCGCTGACTGCCGAAGGAAAGGACGCTTCCAAACGAGTCAGATGCGTGTTTCCTGCCACCGAAAGCGCGTGTGTGTCTCTTGCCGTGGCAAAAGAGGAAGAGGAGCTTTTGTATCTTTTACAAAAAGAAAATGATATTTTTTTAGCGCGCCGCAATTGGGAGTCGCTTGCGAAAATGCAGACTTCTTTTTCCGGCTTTGATGAAACCGCGGCGCGTTCGGAAGAAAAGCTTCTTTGCGCGCTGATCTTTGGCATTCACCGCTTTTCTTTGGAAAAGCAACGCAGTTTGCAGGGGATTCTTTCCGACGTTTTGGGCGGAATTACTCAAGCAAATCCAACGGTCACGGTTTCGATCGGTTCTTTTGATGAGCGGGCAAGATCGTGTCTTATTCAGATGATTGCGCTTTTTCGGTATCTTTGTATCCGCGGCTTTTCGTTTGATCTTGTTTTTCTGTGCGAAAATGAAGATGTTCGGGCGGAAACCGCGCGCTTCTTTGAGGAAAACGGCTACGATTTTTTCGTGTTTTATGCAGGCGGTATCTTTCTTTTGGAAAGAGGTGCTGTTGGGGAGCGTGTTTATCGGGCGCTCAGAGAAACGGCAGTTTCGGTTCAAAGTTCGAAGGAAGGTATCTTTTTTGAATAGAAGGTGGCAAAATCGAATTCAAGTAACAAAAAAGGCGGGCATTGCCCGCTTTTTTTATTCTTTAAAAATTGCTCAAAATCGGCTCGCCGCTGTTTATTACAAAATAACGCTTGTGGGTGCTTGCACGGGGGCTTTTGCCAAGGCTTGGGCGGTGTTTTGAATGATCTCTCTTTCACAGAAAGGGAGTTTTTTGCCGTCGATAAGCTGATAAGCCTCGTGACCTTTTCCCGCAAAGAGGACAATGTCACCTGCACAGGCATTTTTGACGGCGTATTCTACCGCTTCTTTGCGATCGGGTATGACGATATGCGCCGCGTGTGTCATATGTCTTTCGATATCCGAAAGAATATCCATCGGCGGTTCGTCGGCAGGGTTGTCGCTCGTGAGGATCGAAAAATCCGCGTATCTTGCGGCGGCGATGCCAAGCTCGTGGCGACGGATCTGTGTGCGTCCGCCTACGGAACCGAAAAGACATATAAGTCGGCGTGGACCATATGCGCGCAGTGCGGTCAAGGCGGCGGTAAGGCTTTCACCGTTGTGCGCATAGTCGATCACAAAGATCGGCGCAAGCGGTGTTTTTACGATCTCAAAACGTCCGATCACTTTGATATCGGCAAGTGCTTTGCAAGCTTTTTCCGCAGATATGCCGGCAAGCAGACATACCGCGATCGCCGCAAGGGCGTTGCTGACGGAAAAGGTGCCAGGGTGAGGAAGATAAGCGGAAACGGGAGCTTCGTTTTTTCGCGCCAAAAGAAAAGATGTGCCAAACGTGCCGCCCATTGCCGTGGGTGTGATATCCTTGGCGAGCAGATCCGCATAGTTTTTGGTGCTGTAGGTTTGAATAGCGCCGACAGCGCTGTTTCGGAATGCTTCAAAATAGCGGTCGTCGGCATTGAAAACAGCATAAGAAGCTCGTGTGAAAAGCTTCATTTTCGTCATTTTATAATCTTCAAAATCGGGGTGCTCGTGGATACCGATGTGATCTTCGGAAAGGTTCGTCATCACGGCGGCGAAAAAGGAAAGTCCAAAGATGCGATCCATTTTGATCCCTTGGGAAGATACCTCCATGACGGCATAAGCGACACCTTTTTCCACCATTTCGGCAAAGATCTTGAAAAGCTCATAGCTTTCGGGGGTGGTGTTTCCTGTTGGTGTGACCGTGTCACCGATTCGCACACCGACGGTGCCGATCGTTCCTGCTGAAATGCCGTTTTTCGCAAGGATATGACGGATCATTTCGCAAACGGTGGACTTGCCCTTGGTGCCGGTGATACCGATGATGCGGAGTTTTTTTTCGGGGTGATCGAAAAAGGCGGCAGAAAGAAGCGCAAGCGCTTTTCTTGAATCCAAAACGACAAGCTGCACGGCATCGCTCGGTAAGGGCATTTCATGCTCGCAAACGAAAACGCGCGAGCCTTTTTCGTAAGCGGAGGGTGCAAAACGGTGGCCGTCTGTGATGGCGCCCGAAAGACAAACGAAAACAATGTTTTCGCCTGCTTTTTTGGAATTATAGGCGATATCGGAAACGGTAATGTTTTCCGTCAAGGGTCCGATGGCGCGGAAATTTATATTTTTTATGAGTTTATCGAGCGTGATCATGAAAAAACGAGCCTTTCAATGAGATTCAATATCGAAAAAGCGTGGAATTTCAGACGATGGTTTTTTCAATATATGTATAAATATCGGGAAATCCACAGGGGATCTTGCCGCATTCCACGATGGATTTTGCGGCAAGAACAAGCAGAGAATCAATAAACGGATATTCGGGAAAATCTTCACTTTCCGCGATGAGCGAAAGCTCTGTGCAACCGAGTACGATGGCATCACACCCTGCCGCCTGCAGTTCGTCAGCGATGGAAAGAAAGCGTGGGATATCGGGAAGCGCGGCTCTTTTGATGTCGCCGTAAATGATATCCATCAGCGCTTTTTGCGAGTTTTCCGAGGGGATCTCAAAGAGAAGATCTTCTGCGCGGCAAGCTTCCTGATAAGCGCCGGCAAGCACAGTCCCTGACGTTGCCATGATACCAAGCTTACGAAAACCTGCCTTTTTGGCAAGAGAAACCGTTTCACGGACGATATTCAAAACGGGGACGGGCGAGATCGCAGAAAGCTCATCGAAAAAATAATGTGCGGTATTGCAGGGAATAGCGATGAGCTGTGCGCCGATGGAAGCAAGCTTCAGAACGTCCTCTTTCATCAGTGGGAGAGGGGATTTTTCACTTTTGCCGAGAATATATTCGCTTCGGTCGGGAATATCCGCGCCACTGATGAGAACGATCTTCAGATGATCCTGATCTTTTTGCGCTTTGGTGTGCGCAGTTAAAATATGATAAAAATAAACGCTTGCGGCAGGACCGAGTCCGCCGAGAATACCGAGAGTTTTTTCTGCCATGGAAGTTTCTCCATACTGTTAAAAATTAAGGGTACTGCTTATATTTTTTGTAATAACGATGATTATGCACGGAAACGAAGGCGGCACGCAGGGGATTTAAGAAAAGGTCATAGCGGTAAAGCAGAGCGGAGCCGCATTTTCCGTTTTTCACGAGGTTTTTCACGATCTGCATCGTTTTTTCGTCTTTGATATAAGAATATATGATCTTTTTGGGAACGGTATGCCAAAACATTGGCTTTTGCACGAAGACCGTACTGTCAGGAAGTGTGCCGTTTGCGTCGGAAA
Source organism: uncultured Lachnospiraceae bacterium (assembly GCA_964466625.1). GTDB lineage: Bacteria > Bacillota > Clostridia > Oscillospirales > CAG-272 > QALR01. The sequence continues at coordinate 10,482 of CAYXQF010000043.1, forward strand.
CCAGAAGCTTTGCAAGGTTCATGCCGGCATTTGTGATATAATGATTGCTTCGTCCTTGACGAAGATTGATTTCAAAGGCTTTGAAATTACCGTCGCGGCTGTCATATTTGATGTCAAAATTGGAAAATCCGACGTAGCCGACGTCTTCCAGAAAGGCTTTGATCTTTTCCATCACTTCGGGGTGATATTCGGTAAGGATCGCCGTGTGATTGCCGATGCCTTTGGGTGTGTGTTCCTCAAGCAGAACGTGTCCCATACACATCATTTTAACTTTGGCATGGGCATCGGAATATGCCGTCAAAACGTACATATTCGAATCGTCACCGGGAATGAATTCCTGCAAGATGATCGTGTCGGGATATCCTGCACCGAAGATGGTCTCAACGATGCTTTTCGCTTCCGATTCATCGTTTGCGGTGTAGACTTTTTTCATGCCGTCAAAGGGGTGCTGCCAATAGTGAATGGAGCTTGCGGGCTTGATGATGATCGGATACGGGAAGGGTAAGCTTTTCAAAACGTCCGTGTCATCATCGGGAGAGAGTAGGGCGGTTTTGGGATAATCAATATCGTATTTTTCACAGATTTTATAAAACTCATCTTTGGAGATCAGTTTTTTGGCAAGTGCCGCGTCGGGACATCTGCAGAAATAATAGGGCGAGAGTTTATCGCGGTTTTCAATGATAAGATCCGCGTAGGCGTCCGTGCAACCGATGAGGAAAAGGCGTTCTCCTTCGTGTTTTTTTGCAAAATCAAGAAGCGTGGAAAGAAGAACTTCGGTGGTATCCAGATCGGGTACGGCGGTGAAGCGCACGATTTTTGAATATTTGGTTGTTCCGAGCGGATAGCGTCCGAAGGCATAAGAACGTACGCCGAAGGCTTCGTGAAAAGCTCTGGCGATACTATAGCAATTGAGATCTGCACCGAGCAGAACAGGGGTTATGATTTCTTCCGTCATGATTTTTGAAAAAATCTCCTCTCACGGGAATTTTGGGATATATCTAATACATTATAGCACAAAAAAACGCAAAGTTAATCGAATTTTGAAAAAAAGTAAGAAAAAATTAAAAAATAGAAAATTTCGTCGGAAAAAATAAACAGGCTCTCTTTGCGGAGAGCCTGTTTATTTTTGGCTGTTTTACAGAGTATATGTACCGTGGTACAAAAATTACTGCTGTTCGGGAGCGCCAACAGGGCAAGTACCTGCGCAAGCACCGCAGTCAACACATTCGTCAGCGTTGATTACGTATTTGCCGTCCTGTTCAGTAATAGCGCTAACGGGGCAACCGTCTGCGCAAGCGCCGCAACCGAGGCATGTGTCAGCATTGATAACGTAAGGCATAGTAAAATCTCCTTTTCTTTGACAGCTTAATGGATTTTTTGCTGTGTTGCTTGCTGTCTCCACCAACACATTACAACACTATTGTAACATATTTTACGAAAAAGTCAAATCCTTTTCGTAATTTTTTTGAAAAAAGATATAAATAATTTTTTTCCACATCGCAAAAACTATCCGAGAAGGACGATCTGAAAGGAGAAACTGATGAATACCGGTTCTGAAGCTTATAAAAAATATGTGAAAGCGCACGCGAAAAAATCGCCGCTGGGAAAGGACGTTTTGTTCGCCTTTTTGATGGGAGGCGCGATCTGTTCTCTCGGCGAGGTCCTTTATCATATCTATCTTGCGCTTTCGATCCCGGAGGACAGCGTGAAATCGCTTGTTCCGATGACACTTATTTTCCTTGCCGCGCTTTTGACGGGGCTTGGCATTTTTGACGATATTGCAAAATTTGCGGGTGCCGGAACGCTCGTGCCGATCACGGGCTTTTCCAATGCAATGACCTCTCCTGCCATTGACGATAAAAGTGAAGGTTTTATTATGGGGGTAGGCGCAAAAATGTTTACAATCGCAGGACCTGTGATCGTTTACGGCACGGTGACCTCCGTTATTTACGGCGTGATCTATTATATTATGTCGCTTTTTGGTTAAAAGGAGATGACTTTATGGGTGTGATCAAATTAGAAAATGCGCCTTCCATCGTCGGACATGCGGCGGTGGTGGGAAAAAAAGAATACGAAGGGCCGATCGGTGCGGATTTTGATCTGCACGACGATACGGATACTTTCGGTATGGATACTTGGGAAAAATCCGAAAGCGAGATGCAACGCCTTGCATTGAATCTCGCATTGGCAAACGCAAAGATTACAGGGGACGACATCGACGCGATCTTTGCGGGGGATCTGCTCAATCAATGCACGGGTTCCGCTTACGGCATGCTTGGATTTGCAAAGCCGTATTTTGGGCTTTACGGTGCTTGTTCCACGTTTGCGGAGGGAACGATACTGGCGGCTTTGACCGTCAATGCCGGCTATTTTGAGCGGTGTGCCGCTATCAGCTCTTCCCATTTCTGTTCGGCAGAGAGGCAATTTCGTTTTCCGCTCGAATACGGCGGACAACGCGCGCCCACGGCACAATGGACGGCGACTGCGGCAGGCTCCTTTATCCTTGCCGCCGAGGGAGATGGCCCCTATATTACCGAGGTATTGCCCGGCACGATCGTGGATAAAGGAATCAATGATATCAACAACATGGGTGCCGCCATGGCACCTGCCGCCATCGACACGCTGACGAAATATTTCAAGGAAACGGGGAAGCGTCCTGACGATTTTGACCTGATCCTCACGGGGGATCTGGGACTTGAGGGCCATTCTATCGCGCTTTCCTTTATGAAATCCGGCGGCTATGACATGGAGCGTGTTTACAACGATTGCGGCTTGCTCCTTTACGGTGTGGATTCGCAGGACGTGCATTGCGGCGGTTCCGGGTGCGGTTGCAGTGCTTCCGTCATGGCAGGGCATATCATGAAGCGCTTTGAAAAAGGTGAACTGCATGATATTTTATATCTTGCAACGGGCGCTTTGATGAGTCCCTCCGCGCTCCAGCAGGGAAATACCATTCCGGGGATTGCACACCTTGTGCGGATTTCCGCGAAGAAAGGAGAAAACGAATGGGACTGATCACGGATATTCTCAAAGCGTTTCTCGTGGGCGGACTTCTTTGCGTTGTGGCACAAATTCTTATTGACCGCACAGCAATGACGCCTGCGCGTATTCTGGTGCTCTACGTTTGCCTTGGCGTTGTGCTGACAGGCATTGGACTTTATGAGCCACTTGTGAAATTCGCGGGGTGCGGTGCCACAACACCGCTGACGGGTTTTGGTTATTCTCTTGCCAAGGGGGTGGAAAAGGCAGTAGACGAAAAAGGGCTTTTGGGTGCTTTCACGGGTGGGCTTACGGGAACGGCAGGCGGTATTACGGCGGCGATCGTTTCGGGTGTCTTTTTTGCGCTTCTTTTCAGAAGTCGCCCAAAAAGATGAATTATCAAAGGAAAGTTTTTGGCTTTTCGTTGACAAAAGCGCCTTATTTTGTTATAATGAATTATAACCATTAAAGTTTGGCATAGGGGGATTCCTACAATGAAATTGATTATCGCGATTGTTAACAATGATGATGCGCATTTTGTCAACACAGGTCTTACTGCGGAAGGTTTCCAGATCACAAAGATCTCTTCCACAGGTGGTTTCCTTTTGAACGGCAACTCCACTTTTTTTCTTGGCGTAGATGACGCAAGAGTGGATCGTGCGCTTGAAATCATCAAAGCACACAGCAAAAAACGCGTGAAGAATATCCCGACCGCAATGCCTATGGGCAATGCAGGTTCGCTTGCCGCTGTTAATACCGACGTCAGCGTCGGCGGTGCAACGGTGTTCATTTTGGACGTTGAAAAATTCGTTTCGTTCTAAATGATTTTTTTTGACACGCTTTTCGGAAATACCCGACAGAAAGTGTATTTCTCTTCCTTGATCAAGGAAGGGAAGCTTGCGCACGCCTATATTTTAGAAGCGCCCGCAGGCAGTGGAAAAAAGACATTTTCGCTTTGTTTGGCGGCGGCGATTGCCGCCGCTTTTCCGAGTGATTCGGAAGAAGAAACAGCAAAAAAATGTCAACGCATTCTTTCGGGAACGTCCCCCGACGTGATGATGCTGAAACGGGAAGAAGGAAAAAAGACCATCGGTGTGGACGCCGTGCGTGACTTTATGTCCACGGTGTACCTTACGCCCTCGGAGCTTTCGTTTAAGATGTATATTTTTGACGAAGCGGACATCATCACCCAGCAAGCGCAAAATGCGCTTCTTAAGATCATCGAGGAGCCGCCGCACGGCGTTTATATTTTGCTCCTTTGTAAAAATTCGCTCTCTCTTCTTTCCACGGTGCGCTCGCGCGCGCAAAAGATCTCTCTGCAAATTTTTGATGATAAAGAACTTCTTTCCTATGCGAAAAAGGAAGGTTTGATCGGCGGCGAAGATGAAAAACTGCAATTTGCACTTCGCATGTCAGGTGGCTCCATCGGCAATCTGCGACGTCTTTTAGACGGCGAACAGGCGGAATTTGCGGCGTATACCGTTGCCAAAAAAGTGGTGGAAGGACAGGTTTCCAAGGAACGAGGCGTGTCCTATTTTGAATTTTTAAAAACGATCAGCGATTTTGCCGTGACAAGAGAAGCTTTTGATAGCTTTCTCGGCTATCTGCTGACCGCATACGCAGACATCGCACGCGCTAGATGCGCGGAAGACACAACGTCTACTTTTTTTGAAAAAGAAGAGCTTGACCGACTTGCGATGATCTTTGCGACAGGTGCTGTGACGAAATCTTTTGAAATCGTGAATGCGATGAAGGACGATATGCGTTTCAATGTGAATCTCTCTCTCAGTGCGGCGACACTTGGTATGGCGCTGTGGAACGCGGTTTCGTAAGCACCATGAAACATAGAAAGTGAGGAATTCTTTCATGAATGAAAATAATGAAATGAATGAAAATATAAAAGAAGAACCCGTGGCGGAAAATCTCCCCGAAGAGGCGGCAGAGCCGAAAACCTATGAGATCGTTGGTGTTCGTTTCAAAACGACGGGTAAGATCTATTATTTTGATCCGCAAGGCTTCGTTTGTTCCGAAGGGGATCACATCATCGTGGAAACCGCGCGCGGATTGGAGTTCGGCACGGTTGCCATCGGCAATAAGATCGTTTCCGAAAATGACGTTGTGCTTCCTTTGCGCCCTGTGATCCGTATCGCGACGGAAGAAGATCACGCCATTTACGAAGAAAACAAGCGCAAGGAAAAAGAAGCGGCAAAGATCTGTCTTGAAAAGATCGCGGAGCATAAGCTTGGCATGAAGCTTGTTGACGTAGAATATACTTTCGATAACAGCAAATTGCTTTTCTATTTCACGGCGGACGGCCGTGTGGACTTCCGTTAGCTCGTCAAGAGCTTGGCTTCGGTCTTCCGCACC
>CAYXQF010000044.1:0-15351 GCA_964466625.1 uncultured Lachnospiraceae bacterium
GGAGCTTCAGCGCGTTTATGACAGCTATCCCGTCATCTGGAAAAACAAGGACGCAAAACCGAAGCTTTGCTTCATGGGTTGTCCGCACATGAGTCTCGAACAGCTCAAAACATGGACGGATAAGGTGGAAAACGGACTCAAAGCCGCAGGCAACAAAAAAGTTCTTATCCCCACCGTTTTCACCGCGGCACCTGCTGTGATTAAAGAGTTTGAAAAGACGGAATATGCCGCTCGCCTCAAAGCGACGGGTGTTGTCGTTTCCTATATTTGCCCCTTGATGTATATGAACAATCCTCTTTGCGGTAAAATGCCCGTTATCACCTCGTCGAATAAATTGCGCACCTACACCACCGCACGCTATTGCACCGACGATGAGATTCTTGAACAGATCACAAAAGGAGGTAAAAACGCATGAAAACATTTAACGGAAGAGTTGTTGCTCCCGGTGAAGTGAAAGCGGAAGCGCTCGTTTCTCACGGCGGTCTTAATACCTTAGCTTCTTTCCAGAAGGCGCTCCAGTTCGGTGATAAAAACGCGACCTGCGGCGACCAGAATAATCCCGATCTTTATAACAAACAGATGGCAGGAAAGGCACTTTGCCTTCCGATGACCATCGGTTCCACCACAGGCGGCATGGTGCTTTACTGTGCTTGCGCGATGGGCAGACAGCCTGCTTGCATGCTTTTCTCCCAGCCGATCGACTCTCTGGCAGGCGCGGGTGTTATTCTCGCGGATATCTGGCTCAAGGGTGAAAACACCAAAATGCCCGTTATCGACTCTCTCGGAGAAGATTTCCTCGCATACGTTAAGGACGGCATGACCATCACCATCAAAGAAAACGGTGTTGTTGAAGTCGAATAAATCATCAAAAGCGGACGATTTTCGTCCGCTTTTCTTTGTTGACAAGGGTAGTGTTTGCTTGTATAATAAAAATATGAAAACAAAATGTCGGAGGTTATTATGCAGATCGTAATGTGTGCAAGATGTGGAGCGGGATTTACGATGAGCCCGGGCGTATGCCCGTTTTGCGGCTCCATGCAGTTTTTCCTTGCGGAGATGCCGGTCATGCCGAATCCGTATGCCAATCCTTACGCGAACGCCTATGCGAACCCTTATGCAAATGCTTATGCCAATCCTTACGCGAATGCGTATGCAAACCCTTATGCGGCGATGCAAAACGCGGCGGAAATGAATTATCAGACGGGCAAGAATTATCTTGAGGGAAAGAACGGTGTTTCCCAAAATGAATACACCGCGGTGCGCTATTTCACCGAGGCGGCTAACATGGGACACGCCAAGGCGCAGTTTGAGCTTGGATGTTGCTATGAAACGGGATACGGTGTTTCCCAAAATTATTACGAAGCGGCAAAATGGTATCGCTCAGCGGCAGAGCAGGGAAATGCAATCGCACAGTGCAGTCTCGGATTTTGCTATCAACACGGCAATGGTGTTTCCCGAGATTATTATGAAGCGGTAAAATGGTATCGCAAGGCGGCGGCGCAAGGAAATGCTGGCGCACAGTGTAATCTCGGTGTTTGCTATGAAAAAGGTTACGGCGTTCCCAAAGATTATTATGAAGCGTTCAGATTGTATCGGAAAGCGACGGACGGCGGATCTCTCATGGGACTAAACAATTTGGGTGTTTGCTATGAAAACGGTTACGGCGTTGCACGAAACGTATCTGAAGCAATATCGTGCTATCGTCGGGCGGCGGCGCAAGGAAATGCTGACGCACAGTGTAATCTCGGATTTTGCTATGAAAATGGCAATGGCGTTCCCAAAGATTATTATGAAGCGTTCAGATTGTATCGGAAAGCGACGGACGGCGGATCTCTCATGGGACTAAACAATTTGGGTGTTTGCTATGAAAACGGTTACGGCGTTGCACGAAACGTATCTGAAGCAATATCGTGCTATCGTCGGGCGGCAGAGCAAGGGTGCGCGCTGGCGCAGAAGAATTTAGGCTACTGTTATTATGATGGCTTTGGCGTTTCACGGGATATCAGAGAAGCGAGAAGATGGCTTGATATGTCTGCCGCACAGGGATGTGAAGAGGCAATCCAATTTTTGAGAGAACATTTTTGATGACATGGCATCGAATTCTTCGGTGCTTTCCATACGTGAAGCTGCGAAAAGAAAAAAAGCGGCAAAACGAAAATAATGTAATGATAAAAACAAAACATCGCTCTTGATGTGTTTGCAAAAAAGAGGACAGAGAAATGAAAAATTCTCTGTCCTTTTCTGTTTGTTTCAATAAAAATGTTTGGTTGCTTTATTACGGGTTGTCTTTAACTTCAGCATCATTGGTAAAAAAATCATTGAACATTTTAGCTTTACGCGGCATAGGCGCATAGTGTACCAAAGCAGGAACGTGCGCCACCGAAAAGCCCTCGTTTTCAAGTGTGATAAGCGTTCCACCCAGCTGTCCCGGAATGTGATAATCATACTGTCCGGTTTTTAATCCAAATACCCATTTCACATTTTCATACGTAATACACGTGCAGTTGTTGTGAACGTGGCCTACGAAAACGCCGTCGATGCTTTGAGAATGAAGAAAGTTGATAAATTCATTATCCATTTCAATCGGCTTGTAGTTTTCAAGCTTAAAGCCAAAATCGTCGTCAAGTGCAGGGACATCGACACCAATCGAATAAAAATTCTGTTCGTCCGTTTGGTATTTCTTTGCTATTTCCGCCGATCTGAAGCAGGAAATCGGTATATGAAATGCCATAAATGCGGGAATCCTTTTTTTCTGAACATGATTTATCAAAGAAGTCTTGTCCTCAATCAACTTTAACTGATCTGCATAAATGCCTTTTTCTTTTATAATTGAAGGATCGTTGCCGCCCATGCAACCGTTGGAATCCACCATATGTATGACTCTGATCAATGTTTCTTGTATTGCGATACCGACTGAATAATTACTATTGCCGGAAACATTGCCGCGTTTAAACAAACAGTAGGTACTTTTCTCAAAGCATGCACACTGCCAATCGACCCCTTTTCGTGACTCATTATCGTGATTCCCGAAAACAGGCGCCCACGGAATTTTAAAAGAATCCATCAGTTTGCAGATCCACTCGAGCGTGCTGCCTTGGTCATCAAACGAACCGTAAACAATATCACCGGTGATAATTATAAGATCCGGTCATGTTTGTGCAATCAGGGAACGTATATGGTTTCCGCATTGAGAATCAAAATGTTTTGGGTCCCACGCATTGATTTCATCTGCTCTCAATCTGTCAAACGTTCGACGTTGCGAAGCATCAATCACCTGCATATCTGTAAGTTGCAAAATTTTAATTTTAGTGTTTTTTCTGTCATCTGTCAGTCTTACAACAAAGTCACATCCTGCAAAAGCTGTAACCTCTTTGCCCTTGATAATATCGTATCCCATAATATCTCCTTGAAGCATAACAATAAACTAATATTAGTATACCACAGAAGAGGGAAGAAGTCCAACGCTTTTTAAAAGAAAAATTCGACCAATTCAATATTTTGAACGATGTTTCTCTTTGGAAAAATAAAAACCTTTTCTTTGATTTGCATAATTTTCCGAAAAATGCGGAAAATATCCTTGTAAATATTTCATGTGCCCTGCGAGCTTTTGCGGCGGACTGAAAATTTGCTGTCATATTACAGAAGATCAAGGAGAATTTATATAATGAAAGCAACAGGAATTGTGAGAAGAATTGATGACCTCGGCAGAGTGGTTATCCCGAAAGAGATCCGCCGCACCATGCGTATCCGCGAGGGCGATCCGCTGGAGATCTATACGGACCGTGAAGGTGAGGTTATTTTTAAGAAATATTCCCCCATCGGGGAACTGATGGATTTTGCCGCAGGCTATGCGGATACACTTTATAAAACTTGTAATATCCCCGTCGCTGTTTGCGATAAGGATATCGTTATTGCGTGCGCAGGTATTTCCAAAAAAGAATTTTTGGAGAAGAAGATCTCTCCTGAGCTGGAAGGCATCATTGAGGGCAGAAACCTTTATACGGCAGGGAATAACCGCGTTTTCTTGACGGAAGATACCTCCACACATTATGTTTCCTGCGCTATGCCGATTTTCACGGAAGGTGACGTGATCGGGTGCGTGGTTTCCATCGGAAATGCGGAAAACAAAGCGGAAGCACTTGGTTCGGATACCGAGCTGAAGCTGATCCAGGCGGCGGCAGGCTTCCTTGGCAGACAGCTCGAAACATGATCTTTTTTGCAGGGGACGCAGGTCCCCTTTTGCGGTGGTGATTACTTACAGATTTTCTACGCTTGTCACGTCGAGTGCCATGTCACCGTATTGAATCTTGAGCGGGAGAAACGAAGCGGCGTCGATATACAGCGTTATATTTCGCTCGCTATCTGTGCAGACAAAGACAGCGATACCGCCGAAGGCGTCCTTTTCGATCTTCCAGAGCGCGTCTGTGGAAAGACGAAAAAGATCGCACCACTTGTGCGCTTTGAGAAGCTCACTTTCCGGCAAGGGGAATTCCGCACCGTCATAGAGGAGTGTCAATTCACTTTTTTCATCGGAAAGAAATGTGATGCCATCGAGAAGCGGATCTTCCGAAAGGGTGATACACACTTGTGACGACTGAAGCGTGACCTTGACATGTCGCTCGCTCCCGTCCCGAATGGTGGCTTCGATCACGCAAGGCGTGTTTTGATAAGCTAAAATATCGCTCATGTTGGGAAGCTGTTCGCAGGAACAAAGAATGAAAATGACCGTCCAAAGAAGGAAAAATGAGAAAAATCTTTTCATGAAAAACGCCTTTCCGATTAAATAATCATTAAAAATATATTCAATGCGAAAAAAACTATTCCGTTTTATTGAAAAAGCATTTTCTTTGTGATATAATGAATAAAAAACCATTTTAGAAAAACATTTTTTACAAAGGAGTGCAAACGATATGACTTTGGTAATTATGGCAGCCGGCATGGGCAGCCGCTTTGGTGGCATGAAACAGCTGACCCCTCTCACCGATGAGGGCGAATTCATCATGGACTTCACCATCTATGATGCAATTCTTGCGGGTTTTGATAAGTTTGTTATCATCATTAAACCCGAAAATGAAGAACTTTTCGAAGAAAAGATCGGCAAACGTCTGAAAGCAAACGGCGTTTCTATCCGTTACGCTTATCAGAAACAGGAGCTTCCTGCAGGTTATGAAGTTCCCGAAGGCCGAGTGAAACCCTTTGGTACAGCTCATGCGATCATGTCCATCGGTGCGATCGACGATAACTTCGGCGTTGTCAATGCAGACGACTGCTATGGCAGAGATGCGTTTATGAAGCTCGGCAGCTTCCTCAAAAATGCAAAAGATGATGACAAAGGTCACTACTGCATGGTTGGCTATCAGGTAAAGAACACCCTCAGCGAAAACGGCACCGTTTCCAGAGGTGTATGCTGTGCTGATGAAGACAGCTATCTTGTTAAGGTGGAAGAACACAAAAAGATCGAACGCAAAGCGGACGGCACCATCATCAATACTTTTGATGACGGCAGTGTTTGTGATCTTGCGGAAGACACCACCGTTTCCATGAACTGCTTCGGCTTCACACCTTCTTTTGTGACCAAGCTTTCCGATATGTTCTGCCGCTTTCTTGAAGCAAACAAAGCAGATCTTACCAAGTGCGAATTTTTCCTCCCCTCCGCGGTGCAGGAAATGATCGACACCGGTGCTGCTGACGTGAAGATCATCAGCTCCGATGCTGTATGGCAGGGTGTTACCAACCGGGCAGACAGCGAAATCTTCCGTGAATTTATGCGCGGCGAAAAAGACAGAGGCGAATATCCTCGTTACCTTTGGGAAAAATAAAAAATGTGAAAAGAAAACCGGAATTGCGTGAGCAATTCCGGTTTTTGTTTGCGTTTTCCGTTATGAGAACATAATTCAGGTAATACATATCCGAGATCGAGCTCTTGGATACCGTGCGCGATAGATTCAAAAACTAATATCGCTTGACTTGTGAGAGTGATTAAACTTTAGATTTTGATTAAGCGGTTGTTCTTGTGACTATTGAGATTTTTCCCGAGAACACATGCGACATTCTCCAAGATTTGGGTTTTCAACGCCAATTTTAGAAAAACGCGCCTCTTCTTTGATTTCTTTGCAAAAGATGCATTGGCACCATCTTCTGCCTTTTGAGTCACGAATGGGAGATTCTTGTTGAGTGATAAATTTGTCTTTCACTTCATTGAGTCGACGAAGGTAATCATTATCAATATAAAAACTATCATCGTATTTGCAGCTGGGCATATTTAATCCTCCTCAAAATAAAATAATTCCTCGAATTTGCAATCGAGTGCAATGCATAACAATGCTGCGAGGTATGCGGTAGGGCAGAATTGCCCTGTTTCGATAGAGCTGATTGTGTTTTTAGAAGATCCAATTTTTTCAGCAAGTTGTGTTTGCGTCATTTTTGCGCGTTGCCTATATTCTTTTAGTTTGTTTTTTAATTTAAGATGTAAGTTCATGCTGATACCACCTGTATGATAGAGAAAATAATGAATGTAAGCGCAAGCATTATCGCAATAACACCAAGCGCAATCAAGTGGATTTTTTTTTGTTTAAGCCCTTTGTAAAATGTTGGTACACCAGTAGCTGTCATGCACAGCGCGGATAAACTTAAATTTACTGAATCTTTTATAAAATACTCAAGAAAAAACAAGAATGTTCCTACCAATATTGTGACTAAATAACCCAATAATTCGCTTCTTGTTGATTCGCGATTTTCATATTCATTTCCTCTGTCTTTGTTTTTTTGAGCTAATTCTAAAATTTTTTCTGGCTTCATGATATTATCCTTTCCAAGTTTTCTTGTACAACAATATTGTACCATTTTCATATTTACTTGTCAATAGGAAATCCAAGTTTTGTTGGAAAAACGACTTGCGAATTATTTGCATCTCATAAAGTTTTGGAAAAATAAAAACTCCTCCTTTAATTGGGAGAAGTTTTTGTTCCACAAATATTAGATTATTCAATCTCGCGAGATTGAATGTCGTAGTCACTGCCGACCAGGCTGTAAAGATACTGAACGGTTTCTTCCTCGTTATAGATCTGGGCGCGGAGCGTTACCGTGTCACCGACGTAAAGCTTCTTTTCGCCGTCGTTATCCATGATGCGATGTGCGTCACTACCGCGCACGATGCTACTGACAACGCCCGAATGCGGCCAAAGAATATCACGTACTGCTTTGCCGACAACGAAAGCATTTTCAGAAACTTTCATTTCAAAACGAACGATGCGGCGCTTGATGCCGTGGTTTTGCACCTCTTCCATGTCTTCCAGCACGCTGTCATAGAAAGGCTTGCGGTTGAAGACTTCGGTTGCAAAATTGACGATGAAGATCACAAGTGCAACGTAGAAAAAATTGGTGAACTGTGCGGTGGATTCGATGAAGAACGCCGTTGCCGTGAGGGGCGCACGCATTGTGCCACCCATGAAAGCACACATCGCGAGAAGCACGATGGTGCCGAAATATTCTTCGGACATACCGATGGAAACGAGAAGATTTGCCGAAAGCGCGCCGATCAGCGAACCGATGGCAAGTGTGGGAATGAAAATGCCGCCCGTGACACCGCTTGAGGTGGTGAGGAGCATCATGACAACACGCAAAAGGAGCATCATCGCGAGGAAGGAGATCGTTTTTTCGCCTCCAACGATGCCAAGGATAATGCCGCGGCCGCCGTAAAGACCTTCTGTGAAAGTAAGACCGATCACGCCTGTCAAAAGGAAAACAAAGAGAATTTTTGCGTAGTTTGGGAAAAATTTGCCCATTTTTTTCATAAGCAAACCAAATTTTGCGACAGCAATATCAAAAATGCCGACGGAAAGCGCCACGATGATGGCGAGGATCACAAGATAGCCTGCATGATGAAGATCCAGCTTTTCCACGATGCCGAAATCAAAAAGAATGGGATTGATCTCGAAAAGGTGACAGAGCGTGAAATTTGCAAAGGTTGCTGTCAACGCAGAGGTCGAAACCACGAGAACGAGCATCGGGGTGAAACGCTTGTGGATCTCTTCGAGCGCGAAAAGGATCGCGGTGAAAGGAGAGCCTGTTGCCACGGCAAAAGCCGCCGAAGCACCGCCTGTCATCACGTAACGATCCCACGCGGTCTTGTCTTTGGAAGTTTTTCCGCAAAGATGACCGAGGGTAGTACCGATGAGAACGCTGGGACCTTCGCTGCCGAGCGGAACGCCGCAGAAAAAGCTCATCATGCTGCCGAAGAGCGTACCGAACAGCGTGCGGATCCACTTGAACGAGAGCGCACCGCGCAGGATACCTTCGCTACGGGGAATACCGCCGCCTTTTGCTTCGGGTGCGCGCTTGTGGAGAAAATACATCGCTGTTGCACAAAGAATGAGCACGGCGAAAAGACAAACCGTGAAGATCGTGTTGCCTTTGGTTGCCGCATAAAGATGTCTGGAGATCTCCTCCAGGTGTTCTGCCGCTAATTTGAAAAAGAATATCGCTACGCCGACAACAGCACCGCAGAACATGCCGAACCCAAAGCAGGGCATGACGTGAGCGAGATATTCTCTGTATTTATATTTTTTCAAGATTATTCCTCCTTGTAAATGGATCATAGGTCATTAGTATAGCACTATGAAGGAGAAATGTCAAATGGATTTTAGCAGTTTTGAGGAAAATGTTAATAAATAATGAATATTGTGAGCGTTTTGCGTCAAACGGAACATGGTTATTTCACGAGCAAGAGCACCGCTTCATTTTCGTGTTGCGGCATGACCAAGCAAAGTTTACCGTTTTGATCGGTTTTGTGCTCGGTGACTGTTTTTCGCGGCTTCGATTTTTCTATCAGTGCCGCCGTTTCTGCTTGGGTTGGCAACTCTGTGAAATTACCTTCCAAATAAGCATTATAAACGTCGCCGGAATGATATCCAATGGTTTCTGTCGTTACGGTATAGACTTTTTCCGGTTCCAAACCGTCAATTTCGATCTTGACGTCCTCGATTTTTTGCGCGGGGAGAGGTCTTGCGAAATAAACTTGATTGGGTGCGTCCTGATTTTCCGGGTGAACGTAATTCCAGAAAAGAACTTGTACCTCACCCTCTTTCGTGCAGACATAAGTGTCTTCATCTGCGCAGAAAATCTCGGTTTCACCCAATTTGTGCAGAAACGTATAGGCATAATAAGAAGGCTTTGGTAAGGATTGCACGTTCAATAAGCCAAAACCGCCGTGAAATGGCTTGGGCGGCAAACCGGTTTCTTCAAAAATATCGGTATATGCCCAATAGGAAAACATATCTACGGAGCCTTCGCATTGTTTGATCGCGCGGAGAATCAGCGGTGCGCTGAAATAACTGTCATGCACGCTATCGCGCGGGGAGGCGGAAGCGGACCATTCCGTGATCAAAAACGGATAGCCTTTCTGATGACAAAGCGCACCTTTTTGACAGAAGCCGTCGGTCAATTCGTCTAAGGGCATCAGATAAACTTGTCTAGTTCCATCGGGATCAAAAGCGACTCTGCCTGGATAATTGTGGCTGGAAACGAAGTCCAAAGGCACGTTGTTTTCTTGACAGTGCGCGATTATTTCGGGGATCCAGCCGATGCTTGCCGTTGCGGGGCCACCCACACGGTATTCCTCGCACACGGATTTGACTGCGTGTGCGGCGCTGTCATACAGTTCAAAATATTTTTCAATATTCTGTGATTCCGCGAAAAAGCCTCGGTGATTCGGCTCATTCCAAACCTCAAAATACCATGTTTTTACCTCTTCTTCGCCATAGCGATAGGTGAAATGACGGACGGTTTTTTCGACGAGTTCAGACCATTCTCTGATATCTTTGGGCATGGAAATGTTCATTTTCCACCAGAACACGTATTTTTGCTCGCTTCCCAAGATGTCCGGCATCAAGCCAAGCTCCACGACCGGACGAATGCCGATGGCAAGCAAGGAATCAAAAAGGAGATCTACGTATTGAAAATTATATACAAGCTTCCCATTCGCGCCGCGCCTTACGATGCCCATCTCTTCATGGAAAAGTCCATGAAAGCGGATATATTCGAAAGGAATTTCGCGCTGGATCTGTCTTAGTTGCTCGAATGCTTGATATCTCATGACCTCTGCCGCGCGTCCGGCGCCGATACATTTGGAAAAATATCGGTTCAGTTTTCCTTTTTGCTGTCTGATGTCGGTTGTGATCGTTCTCATATCGTACCTCATATGGTTGAAATCAGTATTATATCTATATTATATCATTTTTAAAGGAGTAGTCAATATATTTTTCACCGTTGTGTTCCTCCCTATGTGACGCTTGCAAAATATATCAAAAGCAGTTGACACGGTGGTGAAAATGCGATATAATTTATGGTATGGAATGTAATTATTTTCTTCATAAAAGAAAGGAAACACTCACTATGGCAAAACTTGTGAAACTTGAAAAAGCTGTCGGCGTTAAGGGCCCCGTTGTTACCATCGTTATGGACGGTATCGGTATTGCTCCTGCAGGTGCCGGCAACGCAGTCAAAAACGCATATACCCCCACCCTCGATATGCTCATGAACAACTATACTTGGGCAAAGCTTCGTGCGCATGGTACCGCTGTCGGCCTCATGTCTGATGATGACATGGGTAACTCCGAAGTAGGTCACAACGCACTCGGCTCCGGTCAGGTTTTTGCGCAGGGCGCAAAGCTCGTCAGCGAATCCATCGAAACCGGCAGAATGTTTGACGGTGAAACATGGAAAGCTCTCGCAAACAACGCCGCTGAAAAGGCAACCGTTCTTCACTTTATCGGTCTTTTCTCCGACGGTAACGTTCACGCTCACATCAACCACCTCAAAGCAATGGTGGAAAGAGCAAAGAAAGACGGCGTGAAGACCGTTCGTATCCACATTCTTCTTGACGGCCGTGACGTTGGCGAAACCTCCGCACTCGACTATGTGGAACCCTTTGAAGCATTCCTCGCTTCTCTGAATGACGCTTCCTTCGATGCAAAGATCGCAAGCGGCGGCGGCAGAATGAACATCACCATGGACCGCTATGAAGCAAACTGGAAAATGGTTGAAAACGGCTGGCACACACACGTTCTCGGCGAAGGCAGACAGTTCGCTTCCGCGAAAGAAGCGATCGAAACCTACCGTGCGGAAACCGGTGTTATCGACCAGGATCTTCCTGCGTTCGTAATCGCTGAAAACGGCACTCCTGTTGGCACCATCAACGATGGCGACAGCGTTGTATTCTTCAACTTCCGCGGCGACCGTGCGATCGAAATCTCCAAGACTTTCGAAGCAGGTGCAGACTTTGATAAATTCGACCGCGTTCGTGTTCCTGCTGTTATTTATGCAGGTATGCTCGAATACGACGGCGACCTTCATATCCCCTCGCGCTACCTCGTAGCTCCCCCTGCGATCACCAACACCATGGGTGAATATCTCGCTGACACGGGTGTTACTCAGTACGCAGTTTCCGAAACACAGAAATACGGTCACGTTACTTACTTCTGGAACGGCAACAAGAGCGGTAAATTCGATGAAGAAACCGAAACCTACAGCGAAATTCCTTCCGATATCGTTCCTTTCGAACAGAGACCTTGGATGCAGTGCGCTTACATTGCAGACCAGATCATCGCAGCGATCGAATCGGGCAAATATCAGTTCATTCGTGCAAACTTCCCGAACGGTGACATGGTTGGCCACACCGGTAACTATGCGGCAACCGTAATTTCTGTGGAAGCACTTGACGTTCAGCTCGCGCGTGTTCTCAAAGCGATCGATGCAGCAGGCGGCGTTGCGATCATCACCGCTGACCACGGTAACGCAGACGAAATGTACGAAACCGACAAGAAGGGCAACGTGAAGACCAATGCGGACGGTTCTCCCAAAGCGAAGACCAGCCACACACTCAATCCCGTTCCTTGCATCATTTACGATAACAACTGCAAAGATGCTTACACCGTAAAGAAAGGTGAAAACTTCGGTCTTGCGAACGTAGCGGCTACCACCGTGAACCTCCTCGGCTACGAAGCGCCTGACATGTGGTGTGAAAGCCTCATTGAAATCAAATAAATAAGGATCTATGCCGCATGGGCGGAAATGCCGTCCATGCGGCCCACTTTTGCTATGAGGGAAGAAAAGAAAGTAAAAATCAAAATTTTTGCCATCGTTATGCGTGGCGAAGAAGATGATGCGGAGAAGGATAATATCCGCATCACCAGCGAAGGCGTGATGTCGATCGAAGACGGACGCATTGAGGTCGCTTATGAGGAACTGATGGGCGAGGACGGCTATGTGCAAAACGTGCTTTCCTTTGCTGTCGATGAACCGGGCGTCGTAACGCTCGTGCGTGAAGGCTCTGCTTCCACTGTCATGACTTTTTCTGAAAAAGGACGTTATAAAGGCACTTATGACGTTGGTTTTGCCAGCTTTGAGATGACCGTTGCCACAAAATCCGTGTCGAATAAGGTCACTTTTGAAAAAGGCGGCGTTCTTCTTTTGGATTACAACACCGAATTGCAAGGCGTTTCGGTGCAGTCCAGCCGTTTTCGTTTTACGATCTCTTGTATATAAAGATGAAACCAAAGGAAATTTCCTTTGGTTTTTATTTTTTCTCTTGACAAAACCATTCTAATGCGTTAGAATATAATTGTACTAACGCATTAGAATGGGGGTGGCAAGATGCCGACACCGAAAATTTTTGAGAGTGAATACCGTTTTTGTTTGATCTTATGGGAGCACGAGCCGATCACGAGCCGCGAGCTTTCCCGTCTTTGCGCAGAAAAGCTTGGTTGGTCGAAAACGACAACGTATACCGTGATCAAGCGTCTCTCTGATCGTGGTGTTTTGAAAAATGAAAACACCATCGTGACGTCGCTGGTTTCTAAGGAACAGGTGCAGATGTCCGAAATTGATGAGCTGGTGGAAAAGAAATTTGAAGGTTCACTGCCTGCTTTTGTTGCGGCTTTTTCCAAGCATAAGAAGCTTTCTGAAAAAGAGATTGAGGAGATCCTTCGCATCATTGGAAGGGAGGAGCATTGATGGAATCGGTATTTTATCATCTTTTCAATTTCAGCATCAATGCGGGGTGGCTCGTGATTGCGGTGCTGATCCTTCGCCTTTTTCTCAAAAAAGCGCCGCGATGGCTCGTCTGTTCGTTGTGGGCACTGGTGGGTGTGCGGCTTATTTTCCCGTTTTCGATTGAAAGCGTTTTCAGTCTGATTCCGAGCGCCCAAACGGTTCCGCCGGACATCGTTTATGAGTCTGAGCCTGCGATTGACAGCGGCATTTCTTCGCTCAACGACATAGTGAATCCCATCATTGGGGAATATTTCGCGCCAAAACCGATGACAAGCATCAATCCTTTGCAGGCGCTGGGGTATCTTGCCTCATATGTGTGGCTGATCGGGCTTTGTTTGATGGTTGGCTATATGCTTTTCGGATATCTCCGCTTGCGGTATCGTCTTAGGACGGCGACTAAACGGGAACAGGGTGTTTTTGAGAGTGAAAACGTAAGCTCTCCGTTCATTCTTGGGGTGTTTCGTCCGCGTATTTACCTGCCGTATGGCCTTGATGATGAAACTTTTTTCCATGTGATCTCTCACGAACGCGCACACCTTGCTCGCCGTGATTATTTGATCAAGCCGTTTGCCTTTCTTTTGCTTTCGGTTTATTGGTTTCAGCCGCTTCTTTGGGTGGCATACGTCCTGCTTTGCCGCGATATCGAATATGCTTGCGATGAAAAGGTGATCAAAAATAAAAACGAAGAATATCGGCGTGAATATTCCATGGCTTTGCTTGCGTGCAGTATCCATCGCCGTTCGATTGCCGCTTGTCCTTTGGCTTTTGGGGAGGTCGGCGTGAAAGGGAGGGTGAAAAACGTGATGAATTATAGGAAACCTGCATTTTGGATCATTCTTTTGGCGGTGATCGCCATTGTTGTGACGGCAGTTTGTTTTTTGACGAATCCGGTGCGCGAAACATCGCCCTTGCAGCTCACGTCCGTCACAACGACGGGCGGAGCGGAGAGTGTTTCCGTTACCGTGACGGAATCGGAGCTTTCGGACCGTGATTTGCAACTGACCTTGCTGTGGGATACACCGATACAAACGATCAGAATACGCCAAGCGGTGCTTTATCAGCTTCTCGATGAGGGCTATACACTGTGCGAAACGATACCGATAGCGAATGGCGAAGTTTCTCCGAGGGCAAATATGTCGCATAAGATAACGCTGGAGTCGCTTGAGGCGGGGACGTATCGCTTGGAGGTGGTCTATGAAATTCCTTCGACGGGTAACAGCGGGAGCGTTTTCGTGGATTTTACGCTTGACTCAAATTTTGATTCCAAATCCTATCCGCCGATGTATTATGCGGCGGAAAAGATCGTGGAGCGCAATGGCACGCACTATTCGGATATCGCGTATGTTCCTTATTTTTATATCGATGAGGGCATGAATCTCTATGAAAAGCGCAAACACTATATAACGGGTTCGATATATGATGAATGGAAACTTTGCGGCACTTTGGAAAAACTGGAGCAAACACTGCCGAACGTGGAAGTTTGGGCGGTTTCCTACGAGGATGAATATGGAAAACCTTCGGAAAGGACGTTTACCTTTTATGAAAATGGAAAGGTGCAGTATACTTACGTGAGTGAAGATGGTCAGTATTGCGTTTGCAAAATGGGCGCAGTTCCCGATATGGCGAAGCAGTTCAATGTGATCTCTGTCGAATCGCTGCGTGAGGATGTTGAGATTTCTTATTTTGGGACAGAGATCGCTTATAAAGATGTCAAATTGATGTTTTGGTGTCAAAATAATTCGGAATATTTCTTGAGTCATCAAGGGCATGAATATGGTGTGGATGAAAATGGCGAGCATGTGGTCCGCGTGGTGAATGACGTGCGCCTCGAAAAGAAAATGTCGGATGGCTGGATGGCTGTGGAATATATTTCGCCGACGGGATGGGGTATGGCAAGCGGCGGAGGGATAACGCCGTCCTTTCGTTTTGGAAGTATATCCACTTCGGATGGAAGAGCTTTTGAGAACGGCATCTACCGATTGACGTTTACCGTGAACTTGATGAGCGAGGCTGTCGATTCTTCAGACGAGGATTATGAGGAAAAGTGCGTGGAAAGAAATGTCCCTTGTGCTGAGATCATTTTTGAAATCGTAGATCCAGGTGAAACGATAAATAAAACTGTCGATATGTCTTAATTGTTTAAAATCACAAACAAAACAGCCGCTTTTGCGGCTGTTTTTGATCTTTTTGAAAAAACACGAAAAAACATGAAAAAATTTGAAAAAAGGTGTTGACAAAATGGAATAGATGTGATATACTACATGAGCGCTCGGGTGAGCCGAGTGTAAAAACGGTCCTTGA
>CAYXQF010000045.1:0-15082 GCA_964466625.1 uncultured Lachnospiraceae bacterium
GCATGATGTGGCAGACCACCATGAACCCCGAAACGCGCCGCCTCATTAAGATCATGGAAGCGGACCGCGAAAAAACAGAGTATATCTTTGAAACGCTCCTTGGTGATGATCTGCCCGAAAGAAAACGCTTCATCGCGGAATACGGCAAAGATTATCTGGCGGAAGCTGATATTTAAGAGCACTACCGCCCCAATCTATAAGAAAGGATAAAAGAAAGTGGCTAAAAAGAAAAAAGCGCCGGAAAAAATCGTGGTTCCGGCGGAGATAACAATGCAACCCATCACGGAAACCATAGAAAAAAACTACATGCCTTACGTTATGACGGTCATCGTTTCCCGTGCGATCCCACAGATCGACGGCCTCAAGCCTTCCCACAGAAAGCTTCTCTATACGATGTATAAAATGGGCTTGCTGACAGGACACAGAACCAAAAGCGCCAACGTCGTCGGTCAGACGATGAAACTCAACCCTCACGGCGATATGGCAATCTATGAAACGATGGTGCGTTTGACGCGCGGCAACGAAGCACTTCTCCACCCTCTCGTGGACTCCAAAGGTAGCTTTGGTAAAGTTTATAGCCGTGACATGGCGTTTGCCGCTTCCCGTTATACCGAGGTAAAGCTGGAAGCCATCGCCGCTGAGATCTTCCGCGGCATCGACAAAAACGCCGTCGATTTCGTTGATAACTATGACAGCACCATGAAGGAGCCCGTTCTTCTTCCTACGGCGTTCCCGAATATTCTCGTTTCGCCCAATATGGGTATCGCTGTCGGTATGGCAAGCAATATCTGCTCCTTTAATCTCATTGAAGTTTGCGACGGCACCATTGCCGTACTAAAAAACAAAGACACCTCCACAGACGATCTGCTCGACATCATCAAGGCACCTGATTTTTCAGGCGGCGGTCTGCTCATCTATAACCGTGAGCGTATGCGCGAGGTCTATGAAACAGGTAGAGGTAATATCCCCGTTCGTGCTCGCTACGTCTATGATAAAGATGCCGGTTGCATCGACATCAAGGAGATCCCCTACTCCACTTCCATCGAAGTCATCATGAAAAAGCTGACGGACATGATCAAAGCCGGATCTCTCAAGGAAGTCACAGACGTGCGCGACGAGATCGACCTCAACGGCTTTAAGCTCACGCTTGATCTTCGCCGCGGGACCGATCCCGACAAGCTGATGACAAAGCTTTTCCACAAAACGCCCTTGCAAGACAGCTTTTCCTGCAACTTTAACGTACTCATCGACGGCAGTCCCCGTCAGCTCGGTTTGCGCGGCATCATTGACGAATGGATCAAGTTCCGCATGGAATGTCTGCGCCGTGAATATACCTATGACCTCGGCAAAAAGAAAGACAAGCTTCACCTGCTTGAAGGTCTTGAGAAGATCCTCGTGGATATCGACAAGGCGATCCGCATCGTCAGAGAAACAAAACAAGAATCCAAGGTTATCCCCAACCTCATGGAAGGCTTTGATATTGACGAGATCCAAGCGGAATACATCGCGGAGATCAAATTGCGCCACCTCAATCTGGAATATATTTTGGAACGCGGCAAAGAGATCGACGGTCTGGAAAAGGACATCGCTGAACTGGAAAGCATTCTCGGCTCCGAACGCAAGCTGAAAAACCGCATCGTCAAACAGCTTGAGGAGATCAAAGAAAAATACGGTCAGCCTCGCAAGACCAAGCTCATCTATGAAAATGATCTTTCTTCCTACACGGAAGAATCCCACGTGGAAAATTACAGTGTCAAGCTCGTCCTCACCAAGGAAGGCTACTTCAAAAAGATCACACCTCAATCTTTCCGCATGAATGAAGAACAAGGCCTCAAACCCGGTGACGAGGTTCGCCAGATCGAAGACGCGGAAAATGTCGATGAAATCCTTTTCGTCACCGATAAACAGCAGATCTACAAAGCGAAGGTCGATGATTTTGAGGCGAAAAAATCGTCGCTTCTCGGTGATTATATTCCCGCGAAGCTCGGTTTTGATGACGGTGAACGTGTCATGGCGATGAAAAACCTCAAAAATTATCCCGAAAACCACCATTTCGTTTATATTTTCGAAAACGGAAAGGGGCTTCGCGTGCCGATCTCCTCTTATGAAACCAAGAGCGCACGCAAAAAGCTCGTCAAAGCTTATTCCGATGCTTCGCCGCTTATCGGTGTCTTTTACGAAAGTGAACCTTTCGATCTGCTCATCGTAAATAGCGCCGGCAAAGCGATCTATCTCAATACTGCGCTCATTCCCGAAAAAGCGACGAGAACCGCCGCAGGTGCTTCGCTTTTCGACCTCAAGAAAAATCAGACCATCGTCGATGCGACACGCACACCTGCAGACCACTACGCAGGATTTGAAAAATGCAAAAAGATCAAAATTCCTGCCACGGGCTCTGCTGTCGAGAAAAAATAACGGGAAAAAACCGAAAAAACAAGAAAGGAAAGCCGCCTTATGAAAATCGCGCTGATCACCAAAGATAAAATCTTCGCCAGAATGCTCCACCTCGAGTTTTCCGCGCTCGGCGCTGACGTTGCACATATGGAAGAAGCTTTGGATTTTTTGCGCGAAAAACAAAAGGCGGACCTTTTTCTTGTGGACGCTGATATGCTTCTTTCTGAAAAGCTTCCGCCGCCTGAGGGGGAAGCTGTCTTGATGGGATACCCCGAGGAGCTGGCAAAAATCGCTTCCCGCGAGCTGACGCGATACTATGTCGTGGTGCGCCCGTTCGTGGTAAAAGATCTCATTGATGCACTTTTTTTGCGCGAAGAAGATTCGGAAAAGCTGATGCTTCGTCCACCCAAAAAAGAACACCCTTCCGAAAGTCTGGCGCTGGACGAAGATTCCCGTGCGGCCTATTTCAAGGGAGAAAAGATCGAGCTGACACAACGTGAGTATGCACTTTTGCAGCTCTTGCTCGACCGAAAAGGCGAAGCGGTCTCTCGTGCAGAGATCCTTTCCTACGTTTTTGAAGACGCAGGCGAAAACACAAATGTTGTTGACGTTTACATCAACTATTTGAGAAAAAAGATCGACAGCGCTTTCGACGTCCGTCTGATCTCCACCGTGCGCGGCTACGGTTACACGATCCGAAGCTAAAAAAGATCCTCGCAAAAAGTGCGGAAAAAATTTTACAAAAAGTGTATAACCTACAATTTTTCGGCGACAATAGAAACAGTTCACAAAGCCGTAAGGCAGAAAGGAATTTGTTTTTATGAATCAGAACCAGAAAAATTTGCAGAAAAACCGTATTCTTGCCATCGCACTCGCACTTCTCGTCGTTGTGACGATCACCGTGACGATCGTCGCGCTTGTTTCCTCGAAGCGAACAAAACCGCCGAAGACCGATGAAACCACCGCCGCCACCACAACAGAAGCCACCACCCGTCCCCAGCCCCAAGAAACCACCGCGAAAGAGGAAAGCCCCGTTGTTGCGGAAGACGTGAATTTCATCTCTCCCGTGACCAGCGGCACCATCATCAAGGAATGGTCGGCAGACATTCCCGTTTTCTCCAACACCATGGAGGATTACCGTGTGCATCTCGGCATTGACATTGAAGCGGACGCAGGCACACCTGTGTACGCCGCCGCTGACGGCACAGTGGAAAGTGTGGAATTCCACCCCATGATGGGACAGACCATCGTCATCTCTCATGCAGGAGGCTATAAGACCGTTTATCAGAACCTACAGACCAAAGTTCCCGAAACGATCAAAGCCGGCGCTTCTGTCAAAGCTGGTGATGAGATCGGCGCACTCGGTGATACCGCACTCATTGAGATCTCCGAAGCACCTCATCTCCACTTTGAACTCTACAAAGATGACATCTGTGAAAATCCTCTTGCGCACTTCACGATCTCTCCGATCAACGAAGAAAATCGCTTCGAAGGCTGATGCCCCATATATAATAATAAAAAGGTAGGATTTTCCGAGCAAGCAAACCGAGCTTCCAAAAGCTCGGTTTTTTCATAAAAAAAGCACTTTTTCAAAAATTCTTCAATTTTGTTTCTTTTTTTAGCTTTATTTTGTAAGGAAAAAAAACAAAAAAACGTAAAATAAATTTGAAATTTTTTGAAGAAAAAGTGAAAAAGCTGTTTGTGCGTTTCCAGTTGTGGGTTTGTTTTCCATTTTTTGATTCTTTTTAATTCATGTTCGGATTCATATATTTCGTTTTTTGTAAAATCATACAGATAAAATATCCGTTTTTCTTTTCTTTTTTTTGAAGATAGAATTTTTCACAAATTATTGACAAAGCGAAAAAATGGTGATATAATAGCATTAATCACGGTGCAAGGTGTTATCAGACGATGCCATTGCACGAGAAAATTTCTTTAAAATTTAAAAAGGAGAATCCCAATTATGAAGAGAGTTTTGTCCCTCATCATGGTAGTTGGTATGCTTCTCGGCGTTCTCGCACTCGCTAGCTGCGGCGATGAACCCGTTGAAACCACAACAGAAGCTACTACTACTGCTGCAACCACTACGGAAGCTACCACCACCGCTACTGAAGCTACTACAACAGCTACAGAAGCAACCACCACCGCTACTGAAGCTACTACAACAGCTACAGAAGCAACCACCACCGCTACTGAAGCTACTACAACAGCTACAGAAGAAACCACCTCTGCTACTGAAGCTACCACAACCGAATCTCAGGTTGCTGAAATCACCACCGGTGAAACACTTCCTGCTTACACTCGTCTTGACTTCGGTACAAACTCCAGAGTTCACCAGGAAAACCTCGCTAACGGCGTTGACCTCCACCAGTGGATCGTTGATACTATGACATACAACAGCACTTATGTTGATGTTAAGTACACCGAAGACACCATGATCGTTTACGCACTCAAGGATTACAGCACCGACTTGGTTGACACTGCATCCGCATACGCGCTCTACTTCGCTGACATCGTTTCTTACGACTTCGCAGACGACCTCGTTTCCGGTTACGGCACATGGTCCGCAGCTCCCTACGTTGATCCTACCGCTACTACTGGTTGGGTTGGTAGACATCAGTACATGCAGATCCGTTGCAAGAACAACTCTACCAACAACATGATGTCCGTAGAATTTGCTAAGACCGTTGGCGGTTTCGCTACCACCACCATGGCTCCTTGCATGTATCTCCAGGCTGGCGCTCCCACTACCACAACTGATCTCAAGAGATCTGCTTCCGCAGCTATGTCCGACTTCGCAACCTTTACATACGACATGAACTTCCTCGCTCACTGCGGCCGTAACTGGGCAGGCGACTATGCAAGCATGGTTGCTGCAGTTCTCCAGAACCCCAACGGTTGCGGTTCTAACAACTGGGTTTGGTTCGGCGGTGCTTCCGTTGTATCCCTCAGATTCCACGTTCTCGGTGCTTACTCTTCTACTTACAGCTCCTCCGGCCGTGCAGAATACTTCTCTGCTTCTCACCTCGCTCGTGACTCCCGTGAGTTCATCAAAGAAGGTAACTCCATTGAAATCGACTACATCATCTTCGGTTCTACTCCTGAACAGCTCGATGCTTGGAAGTCCATCTCCGAAGGCTACAAAATGCCTGCTGCAGAATCCACTGAAGCTGCTGCTTAATTAAAAACGAATAAGTTTTCAGAGTGTTCCCTTTTGGGAACACTCTTTTTTTGCTTTTTTCAAAATCGGCAATTTTCAGAATATCATACAAATTTTACTACTTTCAGTTGACAATTCCAAACCGAAATGGTATAATAATTTCATAATAAGCATATCTATGCTTAAATGAAAACAAAGGAGAAATTCACATGAAAAAAGCTCTGGCACTCATCTTGTCTTTGGCAATGGTGGTTTCTGTGTGCATGTTTGCTGCATGTGGCGAGCAGGTTGATGAAACAACAACCGCGGCTACAACTACCGCAGCTACCACTACAGGCAACCAGCCCGAAAACACAACAACCGAAGGCAATCAGCCCGAAAACACCACAACCGAAGGCAATCAGCCCGAAAACACCACAACCGAAGGCAATCAGCCCGAAAACACCACAA
Source organism: uncultured Lachnospiraceae bacterium (assembly GCA_964466625.1). Lineage (GTDB taxonomy): Bacteria > Bacillota > Clostridia > Oscillospirales > CAG-272 > QALR01. The sequence goes on from CAYXQF010000045.1 coordinate 6,005, forward strand.
CCGAAGGCAATCAGCCCGAACAGACTACTGACGAAGGCGACGATCCCGTTAACGCCGGCACAAGCCTTGAAAACTTCAACGGCACAACCAAACTCCCCGGCTATGAAGATATCGACTTCGGCGGCAGAACATTCGTTATCTGCGGCGGTATCGAAACCGAAGATGTTATGAACACTGACCAGGAAATCTATTCCGAAGAAACCGACGCCGTTCACACCGCGGTCCGTTTGAGAAACAAACTCGTTGAATCCCTCTACAACTGTAAGATCGCTTGGCAGTTTGTAGAAAGCCCCAGCGCTGTTGCTACTGCTGATATCAGCGGCAACCAGCATACCATCGACATCTTCACCAAGATGTATACCGCTGCCGGCGACTACACTGGCAACAACGTGTTCAACCTCTACAACCTCGGCATTGATTTCACCAATCCTTGGTGGGACCAGAACTTCGTTGAATCCTTCACATTCAACATGAACGGTCAGAACGCTATGTACTCCGCAATCGGTGACTTCTCCCTCACCACCAACGACTCTACATTCTGCCTCTTCTATAACAAAGACGTTTATGAATCCAGCGACGCTTGCAACACCTATGACATTTATCAGCTCGTTCGTGACAACAAATGGACCATGGACGTAATGATCGAAATGATCAAAGGCACAAGAAAAGACTCCAACGGTGACCAGGCTTGGAGCTACACCACTGACCTTATGGGTTGGGTTCACCAAGGCCACGGCGCTCACGCTCTTTACGCCGCCTCCAACTTGAGAATCGTTGCTAACGTTGACGGTAAACTCGTATTCCAGCCCTCCTCTGAAGCTGAAACATGGTCCACCGTTATTAACAAAGCTGCAGAACTTTATGCTCTCGAAGGTTGCGCAAACTCCGGCTACACCGCTATGCCTGCAACCATGGCAGAAGGCCGTACACTCTTCGCCTCTGAAATTCTTACCTTCGCCGAAAGATGTAAAGACTACACCGAACTTCGTCTCGGTCTGATTCCTTACCCGCTTTACAGCGAAACTCAGAGCAACTACGCAAACTACGTAGACAACCATCGTTGCGAATACATGATCCCGATCTCCGTTCCGGATCCTGAAACCGTTGCAACATTCTTCGAACTTTACGCTTGCCACTCCAGATACACCGTTCGTGTAGCATACATTGAAACCATGAAAGTTGAATACTTCGCTGATGAAGAATCCGGCGAAATGCTCGACATGATCCTCGATAACCGCTCCTACGACCCCGGTTATCTTTGGTTCTCCTCTTACGAAAGCGATCTCCAGAACATGATCACCACAGGTAAGAATAACATTACCAACTGGGCCGCTTCTAAGGGCAAACGTCTCCAGACAGACCTTGATAAATTCCACACCGATCTCAACGACAACACCAACTAAGATGTTTTCGGCAAGCCGCCCATTTGGCGGCTTGTTTTTTGTGCAAAAAAGCAATTTTTAACGAAGTGAACAGTTGACTGTTGACTTTTTTTAGATAAAATGATAAAATATGAGTAAATAGGCACTTATGCTTAAAATATCCCCAAAAAAGGAGAAAAAACTCATGAAAAGAATTTTTGCATTGGTTTTGTCCGTGGCAATGATCGTTTCTGTGTGCATGTTTGCTGCATGTGGGGAGCAGGTTGATGAAACAACAACTGCTGCTACCACAACCGCGGCTACTACAACTGAAGCCACCACAACTGAAGCTGCAACAACCGAAGCCAATCAGCCCGAAAACACAACTACCGAAGGCAATCAGCCCGAAAACACAACAACCGAAGGCAATCAGCCCGAAAACACAACAACCGAAGGCAATCAGCCCGAACAGACCACTACCGAAGGCAATCAGCCCGAACAGACCACTGACGAAGGCGACGATCCCATCGTTCCCGGTGGCACAATCGATTACGACAGCCTCACCGGTTATGAAAAACTCCCCGGCTACGAAGACGTTGACTTCGGCGGCAGAGTATTCACCATCGGCGTATTCGAAGGCTCTGATGAAGCAGGCGGCGGCCGTTGGGATAACTACCGTGAAGTTTATTCCGACGAAACTGACGCGATCTCTACTTCCGTTCGTGAAAGAAACGCGATCATGGCAAAACTCTACAACTGCAAGATCGAATCTTACAACTCCACCAGCCCCGGCGGCGCTGCAAGTGCTGACATCACCGCTAACACCCACACCGTTGACCTTTACTGCTCCAAGGGTGTTGGTCGTGGCACTTATACCAACGACAACAACTACAACTTCCTCAACTACGGCATTGATTTCTCCAATCCTTGGTGGGACCAGCAGTTTGTAAACACTTTCAAACTCAAAAAAGCCTCCGGCGAAGAAGTTATGTACGCAGCAGTTGGTGACTTCTCCATCAACGCATTTGCAGCAACACACTTGATGTTCTACAACAAGAACTTCTATAACCGTGTTCTCTCTGACGTAGACATTTATCAGCTCGTTCGTGACAAAAAATGGACAGTTGACAAATTCATGGAACTCATCAAACGCAGCGGCGTTGCACAGGACGCAAACGGTAACTCCGTATACTCCTACTCTGAAGGCGACATCCTCGGCTGGGCTCGTACCGACCAATCTAACCACGGTATCTATGCAGCTGCAAATCTCCCCATCATCACCTCTGCAAATGGCCAGATGACATTCGCAATGCCCAACCAGACTACTGAATGGGATAGCGTTATCAACAAAGCAATCGAACTTGCAAACGTAGAAACCGCAGAACAGATCGGTTACACCAGCGTTCAGGCAGCGATCGAAGGCGAAAAAGCACTCTTCGCTTCTGAAGTTCTTGACGTTTTGGAAAGAATGAAAGACGCTACTAACCTCAGCGTTGGTCTCGTTCCTTACCCGCTTTACAGCGAAACTCAGGAAAACTACGCTCACTTCGTAACCACCACATTCCCCGCATACATGATGCCTATTTCCGTTCCGGATCCGGAAGTTATCGGTAAATTCTTCGAACTCTATGCATACCACTCCAAATACATCGTTCGTGAAGCATTCATCGACACTTACTGCGTTGAATACTGCGGCGACGAAGAATCTGCAGAAATGCTCGATATCATTCTCGACTCCCGTACATACGACCCCGCATACGTTATGTGGAGCACATACGAAACCGATATTCAGAACATGATCATCACCGGTAAGAACAACGTTACTCAGTGGATCGCTAGAAAAGGCTCAAAACTCACCGAAGAAATCGCTACTTTCGTAACTGATATCTCCGACAATACAAACTAATCCATACTCCTTTCTTTTGCTACAGAAAAAACGCCCTTCGGGGCGTTTTTTCTGTTTTTTATTACAAGTACATAAAAACGGCAACTCGCCGCTTTTTACCGCAAAATGCCAGAAGACAAAATCTCTTTCCGGGACATAATAAGAGTGAAATAGTGTGTTTTTATCACTTTAGACTATTTCCAAAAATATCCCAAAGGAGAAAACGAATGAAAAGAATTTTGGCAATTCTCTTATCATTTGCCACGATACTTGCCATTGGATCTTTAACAGCGTGCAGAGGACGGATCGACGACACCACAGAAAGCTCTTCCCCACTTGCCACCACAAGAGATTCGATGACAGAAAACACAACACAAAGCGAAAACAGTGATACGCAAACAGACGAAACTTCCTCACCCATGGACAGTGAAACCGATATGGGTGAGGAAACCACCATGAGCGAGGGAAACGGCGACACAGAAACAACCACTCTCCCCGATGCCGAGCAGGAAGAATATGACCCATACAACAAACTGGCGGGCTATGAAAACATCGACTTTGGCGGCAGGATCTTTCTGATCGCCACCTACGAAGGCTCCGACCAAGGCGGCGGTGGTCGTTGGGATAATTTCCGTGAAGTTTATTCTGAAGAATCGGACGCAATATCATCGGCTGTGCGGAATCGAAACATGGTCGTGGAAAAATTATATAACTGCAGCATCACAACGCACAAGAGCACAGCACCGGATAACGCCGCAAAAAGCGAAGTGACTGCCAATCAGCACACCATTGACCTTTATTCCAAGCAATACACCTCCACCGGCATCGCCACCGATGATCAAAGTTTCAACCTTTATAACCTCGGTATTGATTTCAGCAAGCCTTGGTGGGACAAGCAATGGGTAGACACCTATACGATCAAAAATGATTCCGGTGTCGATACGTTATATGCCGCGGTAGGTGATTTCGCATTCAATGCCTTTTCCGCTACGGGTGTGATGTTTTATAACAAAACACTTTATGAACAAAAGCTCTCTGACGTCGATATCTACCAACTCGTTCGCGACAAAAAGTGGACAATCGATCAATTCTCCGAGCTTCTCAAGCGCGAAGGTATCGCAAGTGATGCCAACGGTAACTCCGAATATCGCTATGAAGATGGCGATATTCTTTCTTGGGTACGCGTACCGCAAGTCACTCACGCATTGCAGACCGCGTCAGGGCTTTCCATCATCAAAAATAATAACGGCGTACTGACATTTGAGCCTGCTAACAACACCAATGCGTGGGTGGACGTCGTAAATCAAGCCATCGCGCTTTATAATATTCCCGGAACGGACACCATCAGTTATATCAACGTGCAAAAAGCGATCGAAGGCAACACCGCACTTTTTGCCTCCGAAGTGCTTGACGTGCTGGAAAGAATGAAAGACGCAGATATTCGCGTGGGACTTGTTCCTTATCCGCTTTACAGCGAAACACAAGAGAATTATGCACATTACGTGGACGATCATTTCTGCACGTATTCTGTGCCGATTTCAGTCCCTGACCCTGAAACTGTAGGTGCGTTTTTTGAAGTTTACGCATTTCACTCCGGTATCGTGCGCGACGCTTATATCAACACGTATTGCGTGGAATATTGCGGCGACTCCGAATCCGCGGAAATGCTTGATATTATCCTCGATTCTCGCACTTACGACCCCGGTTATCTTTGGTGGGACAGCACCGCCGAAATCTCTAACATGATCGAAACGGGTAAGAATAACATGACAAACTGGATCGGTAAAAAGAGCGGCACGATCGAAAAATCCATCGCGGATTTCATGACACAGCTCAATGACAACAAAAACTGATTTCAGACAAAAGAAAAAGAGGCAATTTTATTGCCTCTTTTCTTAATTTTCATTGATTTCCCGAATAAATTCTTCTTTCTTCGCCGTGACCGTTACCCAAGCAGGACGAAAGCCACTTCGGATCGCATTTCTTGCAGACGCCACATTTGACCATGCACAGCAATAAAACGGCGCCCTGCCGCGCTTGATCGTTTCCAAGGCAAGATTACTTGTCAAAGAAGAAGCAACGCCACAGCGCCTATATTCGGGCAATACATCGATCCCGATCTGCCACATCGTGTCCGCGTCTGCCGAACAACCGGCAAGACCGATGAGCTTCTCGCCGTCATAAGCACCGAAAGCGAGCATATCAAGGTGCTTTCTCTTTTCACAAAGCGCATTGCTCCACTCAGGCAAATACAAAGATGAAAAATCTTCCCTTTCCAAAAGCCGCACCTCATACGGACACGCAAGCGGCCGAAGCACGTTCACGTCGGGGAGCCAATATTCCGCCATAAAACAAATGTTGAGTCCAAACGGCTTTAGCGCCTCCATCAAAACGTGCAGATTTGGCGTTTCAAAACAATGCTCCGCAGGGAACCTCGCAATATAAGAACGCGCAATCTCGGCAAGCTTATGGATTTCAGGCGAAACAGAAGCCACCACGCCATTTCCATATGACGTCAGATCGAGTTCAAAGGGGAGCGACAAATAGCGTCTTGCCGCCGCATTTTCTTTAGAAATCACCACCGTGCCTTCTTTTTTCAAAAAGTCCTCTGCGCGACAATTGCTGTCAATCGCCGATTGCGCAAGAGCGATCTTCAAAATGTCTTCATTGGTCATATACATCTCCATGCTGCCGCCTTACGGCGGCACAAATAAAATTTGAAATTGCATAACCGCAGGTTGTGCGGCAAAATGGGCCTTGGATCCATTTTGAATGCAATTTGATAGCGTGATCACTACGCCAAGATGCAAGTTAAGCATCTTTCACGCTATGCCTCTTATTTAAAAAATGAACAGATCAATTCAAAAAGCAAATGAATGAGCAACGTGGACGCCGCGACGATCGCCGCTTGCATGATACCGCCACCGATCATATTGCCAAACAAAAACACGTCATCAAAATCTGTCAAAGCGCACGCAACGATCGTGACGATCAGCATGCCTGGCAAAAAACACGCGAAAAACCAAAGCAAAGTAAATCCGCCGAGAACACCCGTCGCAACAAGAATATTGCAAGCCATCAAAATCGCGGAAAGTGTCGCAGGTCCTTCCTCGCCATCTTCCTGTGCATAATGCGTACAAAGGAAAAATATCACCGCAAATCCCAGCGCGAGCAACATTGCCATTGTGTCATACTTATCTTTCAAAAGAAAAACAAGTATCACGCTCAAGACAGCAAGAATGCCCGCGATCCACATTTGCGGAATGTAATAATCGGAATCCAAATAGATCAGAACCGTCCCTGCAATCAGTCCCGCGCTCAAAAGCACACCGAACGTCCATTGACCGAAGCTCCAGAAAATGATCGAACATATCACCAACGCAAGCACAGCCAAGCCACCGAAAATACCAAGGACAAACGGCCATGAAATATATATACGTTTCCGCGGACGAGATGCCGCCTGAGTCGCCACAGTTTGCGGTCTTGCCGATTGCGGTCTCGGTTGTTGCGCAGCCGCAAGTGTCTGCGTTTGCTGTATGGGCGCCGCTTGTTGTGTTTTCTGGGGAGTCTTTTGCCGAACTTCAGTGCTCTGCGCGGAAGTTTTTGCAAATGTCATCTTGTTTTCCGCGGGCGTTTTTGGAACACGTTCCTTTCCGTATTCTTCCATAGGCGAATATCGCTCTTTTCCATATTCCTTGGCGCCGCGATCTTTATCTTTATCCATATATACTTCCTCTTTCAAAAAATCGCCTCCTTATCGCATTACACAAAATATCAACCGTCAATAATGGTATACGTCAACCACTCGTAATGCAGACGTGTGCCAACGTCAACACCCATGGGAAGCAGATAGAGCGCAATGAAAAGTTCTTCGCTTACAGCGTCAGTTTCTTCGCGCAAATACGCATATTCACCCTCGATTTTTGTCACGATATAATCTTTCGGTTCCATAGATAACTCCTTATGTCTTCATTTGCTTTTATTATAGCATAAGCAGCCAAGAGTTGCAAGCGAAGATTTCCAAAAATAAAAAAGCAGGTAAATTCCCTGCTTTTCTTTTTGCGTTCCATCAACAATTTTGAACTTTTTATCAATACAACTCAATTATTATTTTTCACAATCTCATTACAAATAATCTTACCTAGACTGTTAATTTGATAGGCACTTATATCGCCTTGCGTATTAATATCACCATTGATCTCATGGCAATCAATTTTACCATGGCAAATCACATCACCGTTGATACTCCCATCAGCCACAATATTCCCAAAAACCTCTACCTTGAAATACTGTCTCGTGGTTTCATTACAATTCCTCGGGAAAGTTACCTCCATATAAGAGCTGCCCTCTTGCGACTTTAATATTTTCTTGCCCATGGTTTGAAAAATTCTTATAGTATTATCATCAGGCCAAGGAAACTCCGCGCAATGATCGTAATGGATTTCACTTTTAATCTCTCTTGAAAATAATTCGTCTATGTAACAACCAAAAATATCTGCCATAATTGGCAAAAAAGCAATATCGGGCGCAGATTTGGCATTTTCCCATTTTGAAACCGCTTGAAAAGTAACTCCTAATTTGTTAGCCAGTTCTTCTTGACTAAGTCCACTTTTCTTTCTGTATCTCAAAATATTTGCAGCCAAAACAATATTTACGTTTTCCATACAATCAGCTCCTTTCATTGATTATATTATAGCACAAATTATCCTTCCCCTCAATAAATCATCGGTTTAATTTATTCAACCACAGGTTGAAATCACATCAACTTCAGACTTCGCAACGCTCAGTCGGTATGCAGATGAGGTATAGCATGGTGTCACAGGCAGAAGACTATTGTGGGGCAAAAAGAAAAAGCAGATCTTACGATCTGCTTTTTCTTTTTGGCTCACCCGTGGAAGCTATATTCGAAATAGAGAGAATACCCGAAGCTTCAAGCTCGGCAAAGGTTATTATCTTTGTTCCCTTGTTGTAATTGAACGTGATGACCATCTTGTCATCGTATAAGAAAATGCGATTTACAAAGGTGTCGATGAATCGGCGGCGGTGTTCAAACTTGTTTGTATCAAAGGTTCGGAAATGTTCAAGCCAGCAAGTTATCTGCTCTCTTGTGACGATTGGCTTTGCAAGTTCTTCTTTCGCAATTTGAATCCCAAGCTCAGACTTTCTCGCCTCAAGCTCGTCCATACGTTTCTTGGTTGCATCGTTGCAAATGCCCATCTGAATGGCATTTACAAGATTACCGATTCCCTTCTCCACTTCCGCAAGCTGCTCGCGCAAACACGGGAGAATTGGATTTTCTCGTCCCTGTATTTCCATCACGCAATTGGCTATATACGCGACCGCTTCATCGTCGTGGACAAGCTTCTTGATTTCTTCAACAACGATATCTTCAATCCACGACTTACGGACCGTCTTTTTGTCGCAACCAAGTTTGCGCTTAACGCCCGAGCACTTGTAGTAACGATATACCGTTTCATCTCGGCGCTTACCGCTTTCGCCCGCCATCATACGTTTACACTTTCCGCAAAACAGTTTTGTAGAAAGTAAATATTCTTCTTCGGCTTTGTGTCTTGCCGGAGCTTTTTTATTTGTTTCCATTCGCTCCTGCACTCTATCAAATAATTCTTGTGACACGATATGTGGAATGCCGTTGGGAATCACAATGTCACGGAAAATATATTCACCAAGATAGCGGCGGTTCTTCAAAATATTGCTCACAACATTCTCCGATATCACCGCGCCTTTTCGGTTACGAACTCCTCTTGTTTTCAGTTCGCTGACGATCTCTTTCATCGTCATACCACCTCTATACATCTCGTAGATCTCAACGAT
>CAYXQF010000046.1:0-14844 GCA_964466625.1 uncultured Lachnospiraceae bacterium
GTTTGCAGTGCTCATTCTCTTTCTGAAACCATTCTCTTTTTGTTTCTGACGTTTTTTAGGCTGGTAAGTAAGCATTCTTTTACACCTCCTTGCAATCACAGAACATTTAATCTGCGCCTATTGCTACATTTACAAACTACATTATCCCATAAAATCACCTTTTTGTCAAGGGGGATTTCGTTTTTCGCAGCAAATATTTTAAACTTTTTTGATTTTTTTCGCTAAAAATTCCGTTTTCTTGGAAGACCTTTACATTTGGGCGGTCATATCTCCTCGAATGCATCTGAAAAATCGCTCAATCACCGATCCCTTTTTCCATCGGGATTCCCAAGGGCAGAGCCTCGACGTCCGCACAAAAAAATCCTTCGTACATAGAATAAAACAGACCTTTATTCTGATACGGAGGATATTTTATGGCAATTAAAATTTTTATCGATCAAGGCCACAATCCGATGAACCCCAATGCAGGTGCGGAGGGGAATGGTTACCGCGAGCAGGATCTCATGTATACCATCGGAAAAGCGCTGGAGGCAAGGCTGGACGCCAATCCGAATTTTGATGCGCGCACCTCAAGAAATTCGCCAACGGAGATCCTCGGCACGAGCACGGCGGAAAGTCTTGCTGCGCGTGTGAATGCCGCAAACGAATGGGGCGCGGATTATTTCATCAGTCTGCACGCCAATGCTTCGGATATCACGAGCGCCTCGGGGAGCGAAGCTTTCGTTTTTCGTTTAGATTCTCCAGCCGAAGCATTTGCGGAAAATATTCTGGTCGGACTTTCCGAAGCCACGGGACTTCAGAACCGTGGTGTTTTTCCGCGTCCCACGCTTTACGTTCTGCGAAAAACACAAATGCCCGCAACGCTTCTGGAAATCGGATTCATCACCAATCCTTCTGATGCAAGGCTGATGGCTGAAAATCCGAATCTCATCGCTGAGGGCATTTATAATGGTATTTTACGTTATTTTGGACTCGCGTAAACGCTTGTCAAGCTTGGCTTTTGCCACCTCTACGATGGAAATGGCGATCATGAAGCCGAAAAGCACGTCGGAAAGATAATGCGCACCTGCGGCAAGACGGGAAAACGCCATCAGTACGATAAATCCATAACAGAGAACGGAAACCGCGCCGCGGAATTTTTCACCGACGCCGTAAAGCCATGTGGTGAGCATCATGACGAGGGTAGCGTGCGCCGTATGTCCCGACGGGAAAGAATACGAACCCGAGAAAAATTTTGGGATATACCACGGGGTAAAATCCTCAAGGGAGCCACGGTCGACAAGCTCACGTAGCCTTGCTCGTCCCCAGATCGTTTTAATGGCAGATACGGAGGAAAGCACGCCGATGGAAGCGGCAAGCGTATATGCCGCAGGAAAATGCAGGCGTTCTCTTGCTTTTTGTGGAATCTTTCCCACAGCGAGATACATAAGTGCCGCGATCACAAAAGAAAGTGCCGCGAGCATCACGCCGCCGATCTTGTTCAGAGGAAGCTTCAGATATTGCGCAGTTTTTGCCGAAGCGTAAGCCACAAGTCCTGCCGCGGGGATCACGGAAGCGCGTTTCACCGCTTTTGCGTGTGCTTTTTCCGAATTTCCATGATGATGGGAAACGATGAGCAACGATGTGGCGGCGAGCATAGACGGCGCCCATTCGCCGATGATCTCCAAAAGAGAAGCAAATTTCGGAACGGAGAGCTTAAAGGTACCGCCGTCTGTCGTCAGTCCGGAAAGTGCTGACGAAATGGCAAGGTCAAAACGCGATGCGAGCGTAATACCTGTGGCAAAAATCGCCGCGCCGCCGATGCGCCATGTTTTCTTTGTGCGGACCATTTTTTCTCCTTTCCGCTTTTCTTTTGAAAAAGAAAAGCTTTGCAAAAGAACTCCCGCTTTTCTTTGGGAAAAGAAAAGCTCGGCAAAAGAAACCGTTCATGGAGTTCTTCGCTATATGTTTTTTATAAAAACAGAAAATTTAAATACTCTTGCTGTTGAGTGCAAATGCACCTGCGCCGATGATACCTGCATCGTTGCCGAGTGTTGCAACGCGGAGGTCAGTTTTCAGCGTGTTGTCTTTGGAATATACTTCTTTGCAAACTTTTTCCTTGAGCGGAATGATGAGGTTGTCGCCTTCACCGGAAACGCCGCCGCCGATGGTGAATACTTCGGGCTGGAAGATATTGATGAGGTTTGCAACACCGATCGCAAGGTAAGAAATGAAGGTGTCAACAACTTCAGCACCTGCTTTGTCGCCTTTTTTCATCGCAGCGAAAGCAGTTTTGCCGCCGACGCGGTTGATGTCGCCGTCACACATTTCAACCATGAGAGAATCGGGGGATACTGCAAATTTTTCTTTGGTGAGTTTTACGAGCGCAGTTGCTGCACAGTATGCTTCAAGGCAACCGTGTCTGCCGCAAGAGCAAGGTCTGCCGTCTTTTTCGATAACCATGTGACCAAGTTCTGCACCGCCGTATGCACAACCGGTAAGAACGGTGCCGTTGAGGATAACACCGCCGCCAACGCCGGTACCGAGGGTGATCATAACGGAGGATTTTGCGCCTTTTGCCGCACCTGCAACTGCTTCGCCGAGAGCCGCAAGGTTTGCATCGTTACCGATCTTCACCATGTCAGATGCGATATTCATTTCTTTGGAATAGAGTTCCACGAGCGGGAAGTTATCAAATTTAATGTTATTTGCGTATTCAACGATACCCGTATCAGGATTTACGGTGCCGGGACAAGCAATACCTGCGCCGAGAAGATCTTCCATAACAAGACCGCATTCCGCAATAAGTTTTTTGGAAAGTTCCGCCATGTCATGAACGATGGGTTCTGCTCCTCTCTGTGCCAAAGTGGGAACGGAGCCTTTTTTAATGATAGAAAAGTTTTCGTCCAAAATGCCGATGGCGATGTTAGTACCGCCGAGATCCACGCCGATGATGAATTTCATAAGTAGTTCCTTTCCGCGTTTTTTGAAAAACGCAAGCCGATTTTTCGGTTTTTTATGATTATATAACTTAAATTAGGTACAAATTTGATCGAAAAACGATATTCGTCCATTCTCATTATAATATAAAGTAAAGGCAAAGTCAAGACGCATTTGCATCTCACGGCATCGAAAACGCAGGACGCTTTGCCTCGCGTTGACAAGTGGTATGAAAAATGCTATCCTAAACACGAAAAAAGTGCTGAAAGGGAGGGACAATATGAAGATCACGATCAAAGAAGACAAGCAGATCACGGAAACGGAGATCACCGTTTTTTGCCGCGAGATGACAGCGGAGCTTGCGGAGATCGTTTCGCATATCGGTCTTGTTGATCATACGTTTGTGGGACAGCGCGAGGGAGAAACTTTTTTTGTGCCGATGCGCGATATTTATTATTTTGAAGCGGTGGACGGAAAGATATTTTTCTATACGGAAAGGGAAGTGTACGAAAGCGCGGCAAGGCTTTATAAAATTGAAGAAAATCTTGCGAATACGTCGTTTGCGCGCATTTCCAAAACGACGATTGCCAATCTCAAAAAGATGAGGAGCATCAAGCCGATGGAAAACAGCCGTCTTGTTGCTACGATGTTAAACGGAGAAAAACTGATCGTTTCCAGACAGTACGTTTCCGAGATCAAGAAAAAATTGGGGGTATAAATATGAGAAAACGATATTTTGAGAATTTATGGAGAACACTTGCGTATACGGCGATTTTGGTGTTTGTCTTCGGCTTTCTTTTTCCGAATACCTTTACGATCCGTATGGCGCAGATCACGATCGGTGGTGCTGCGCTTGCGGAAACCTTTGCATTTTTTGTTTTTGAATTCAAGCTCTTTTCACGAAATCTTTGGGTTCGCCGCGCGATCGTTTATGTCATCAGCGTTTTGTTTTGCTGGTCGCTTTTTCGCATTTTCTACGGTTTTTCGCGGTCATGGAAATATTATTTGCTGTCAGACGGGATCGCGTTCATCGTTGGCGGTGCGATCTTCGTACTCGTTTGTTATATTCAGGATAAGCTCTATCAAAAATCTATCAGGGACATCAACCACGCACTGCAAAAAAATGAGCAGAGCGGCGAAGAATAAAGGTGCAAAAATCTTTACATTTTATCCCATTCATGCTATAATTTGATTACTATGTTAAAGGGATTTCCTTTTGAAAGGACTGAATATCATGCTTGAATTTCGTAATTTTTCTAAAACGTATAAAGGCGGTAAACGCGCGGTAGATGATCTTTGCATCAAAGTGGAGGCAGGGGATATTTACGGCTTTATCGGTCACAACGGCGCAGGTAAGACCACGTCGCTCCGTGCCGCTTGCGGTATTCTGGATTTCACGGAGGGAGATATCCTTATCGGCGGTGTTTCTGTCAAAGCAGATCCCGTCGCGGCAAAAAAGATCACGGCGTATATTCCCGATAATCCCGATCTTTATGAATTTATGAGCGGTATTGCATATCTGAATTTCATCGGTGACGTTTTCGGCGTGCCTGCAAAGGAAAGACAGGAAAAAATTGAAAAATATGCCGCGATGTTTGAGCTTTCCGCGGATCTTGGTTCGCCCATCTCCTCATATTCTCACGGCATGAAGCAAAAGCTTGCGATTATTTCGGCACTCATTCATTCACCGAAGCTTCTGATTTTGGACGAGCCTTTTGTGGGACTGGATCCGAAAGCTTCGCATCTTTTGAAAGAAGTTTTCCGTGAGCTTTGTGAAAATGGCTCCGCGATCTTCTTCTCCACACACGTTTTGGAGGTGGCACAGAAGCTTTGCAATAAGATCGCGATTATCAAGAGTGGTAAACTTGTCGTTTCGGGCGATACGGAAGATATCGTGGGTGACGGCAGTCTGGAAGAGGTGTTCCTCGAGCTTGCCGACGAGAAGGGCGGTGACACGCTTGAAAAATAATTTTTGGACGGTCTTTCGAGTCCAGCTCGGCGCCGCGTTTTTGCTGGGCAATCGCGCCACGGGAAAGCGGAAAAAGACGGCATCTGCCGCAGGGCAGATCGTGCTGTGGCTTTTCCTCGCGGTTCTTTTCGGTATTTATGAATTTATGATCGCAGGAGCGCTTGCGGCATTCGATGCGCTTTCCGTGCTTCCCACGCTTGTGGTCACGGCGTCTTCACTTCTCACGCTGTTTCAATCCGTGACGTATACGAAAGCTTTGATCTTTTTGCCCAAGGATCATGATATGCTCTTTTCCTTGCCCATCAAAGGCACGACGATCGTTGAGGCGAAGCTTATGACTCTTTACGTGCTGGATCTTATCAGTACAATGGCGTTTCTTTTGCCTTGTGCCGTTTGTTACACGGTCTTTGGCGGCTTGGATCTTTATTTCCTTGTTTCGTTTTTTATTATGAGCTTTTTCGTGCCGCTGATTCCCCTTTTGGTGGCGGCAATGTTTTCCGCGCTCGTCAGCCTTATCGCATCGCGCTTCCGCCGTGCGAAGCTGGCGGGTTCGGTCTTTTACGTTCTCTTTTTCATCGCCGTGATGCTCGGCTCCATGACACTTTCCACAAACGCGACGGAAGATCCCGTGCAGATGATGGAAACTTTGCGTGCCGTGGCAGAGCGTATGACGCGCACGTATCCGCCCGTGAAGCTTTTTTCGGACGGTGTGCTCGGCAGCATCAGCTCGGCTTTGCTTTTTATCGGCATCTCGCTTTTGGCACTTGCCGTCGTTTCGCTCGTTTTTGGTAAATGCTATGCCAAATTCCATGAGTTTTTCGCGCCGCGTTCCTATCGCGTGGCGTACAAAATGAAAAAGACTTCCTCCGGTGTGAAGATCGCACTTCTCAAAAAAGACGCAAGACGCATTCTTGCCTCGCCCGGTCTTCTTGTCAATCAAGCCGCAGGACTTCTTATGGCGCTCATTTTTGCCATCATGTTTCCTTTGCAGTTCGGTGGGGAAGAGATGGGCGGTGAGGGAATCCTTTTCGTCATGCTTCCGTATCTCTTTGCGATGGGAGCGGCGATGAGCTGTCTTACCAATTCTGCCATTTCCTTGGAAGGAAAAGCTTTTCCTCTGCTTAAAAGCTTGCCTGTTTCGGCAAACACGATCCTTGAAGCGAAGCTTCTTTTGCATATCGTCGTTTGTTTTCCCGTTTTGTTCCTTTGCTCGCTGATTGCAAGCAGCGTGATCGGTTTCTCCCCTTTGCAGATGCTTTTGACGGTGCTTTTGCCCCTTTTGTATTCGTATAATACGGGCATCGTCGGGCTTTTTGTGAATTTGAAAAAATATAAATTCAATTGGCAGACGGAAATGGCGGTGGCAAAAAACAGCATTCCCGTCACCATCACGCTTTTCGGCGGCATGTTCTGTGCCATGATCCCTCTTGCTCTTTCCGCTGCTTTTTATGTGATGAATTTTTCGTCTGTGGTATTCGGCTTTGCCGTTTGCGCCGTTGCGCTCGTGCTTGCCGTGGTCTTGACGGTGCTTTTGCGTAAAAAAGGCGAAAAACTTTTCCTCGCGATCGAATATTAAATCTTATCTCGGAGGTTTTTATGAATATCAGAGAAAACACGATGGCGATCTTGCATTATAAGCCTTATGATTATTTTCCCGTCGTTCATTTCGGCTTTTGGGACGAACTGCTTATGCAGTGGAAATCGGAAGGACGAATTGAATCGGATCTTTCCTGCTATGCCAACGTGCAAGCGGAGCTGGAAAAGAAGCTTGGCTTTGATTTTGAGTGGATCAGTCTTTATCACCCTGTGACGTCTGTTTGTCCCGCCTTCAAAAGAGAAGTTTTGGAGGTCTATCCTGACGGCAGAAGAAAGATGCGTAATTCTTCAGGATTGATTGAGATCGAGCGTGACGGTACTGTTTCGATTCCCGAAACGGTAGGGACGAGCTTTTCGGGCAGGGAATCTTGGGAGAAGGATTATAAATTCCGTCTGCAGCCCACCGAACTGCGCCAGAGCTTTGATCTGCTTGACGATTTGATCGCAAAGCAGGATCAGATCACGCATCGTCCCGTGCAGTTTGAAGCGGGGAGTCTTATGGGCATTATTCGCGATATGCTCGGTGTGGAAGAGCTTTCTTATCTTTACGCAGATGATGAAGAGCTTTACAAAGAGATTGTGGATACCGTGGCGGAGGTGCAATATCAAAACGTGAAGACCGTATTGGAACGCGGACTTCGCCCCGACGTGGCACATTTCTGGGAGGATATCTGCTATAAAAACGGTCCTCTCGTCACGCCGTTCGTTTTTGATGAATTGGTCGGTCCGCATTATAAACGCATCACCGATCTTTTGAAAGCTTATGGCTGTGACATCGTTTCTTTGGATTGTGATGGGCTTATCGACCATCTGATGCCGACGTGGATCGAAAACGGTGTGAATACCATGTTCCCGATGGAGGTCGGCACTTGGCAGGCGAGCATCGCGCCGTGGCGTGCGCGCTTCGGCAAAGAGGTGCGCGGTGTCGGCGGCATGAATAAAAACGTCTTTGCGGCAGATTATGCGGCGGTTGACCACGAGATCGAGCGCTTGCGTCCGCTCGTGGAGCTTGGCGGCTATATCCCATGTCCCGATCACCGAATTCCCCTCGGTGCAAAATGGGAAAATATTCAGTATTATTGCGAACGCTTCCGCAAGACGTTCAATCCTTAAGATCAAGAATAACCGTTTGCATACACATATTTTTTTAGAAAAAGGTGAACAGCATGAAAAAACAACAATGCCCCATGAAGCTTTGGTATACGATTCCCGCACCTGATAAGGTTGAGAGCGATCGGCGTCATCGTGATGATCCTATGATGGCGGGTTGGGAAAAATGGTCCTTGCCTCTTGGCAATTCGTATTTTGGCGCATCTGTTTTCGGCAGAGTGGCAACAGAACGCATTAACATTACGGAAAACAGTCTTGCAAATCCGGGCCTTTGGGGATACCCTTGGCGACTTGGCGCGGGTGGCACGCAAACCTTTGGGGACATCTATCTTGATACCGATCATCATGAATATAAAGATTATATCCGTGACCTTGTGCTTGACGATGCGACCGCGCACGTTGCTTATACCGTGAACGATGTGCGCTATGAAAGAGAATGCTTTGTCAGCTATCCCGACCGCGTGATGGCTTTGAAACTTACCGCGAGTGAAAAAGGAAAGCTTTCTTTCCGTTGCCGTTTTCACATTCCGTATCTCAAGGATTATTGCATTGAGGAGGGGGACGGTTGCGGCAGAGTTGGGGAAGTCTATGCGGAAAAAGATCGCCTGATCATGCGAGGTCTTTCCAATTATTATAGGATTATTTATGAAAGTCAAGCAAAGGTGCAGAGCACAGACGGTGTCCTTGCTTATACCGATCATGGCATCACGGTGGAAAATGCAAGCGAAGCGGTGCTTCTTTTCACCTTTGGCACGAATTATAAAATGGAAGCGCGCGTTTTTTCGGAAACTGATCCGAAGAAAAAGCTTGCGCCTTATGCCGATCCTCATGCGGCACTTTGTAAGCGTTTAGATAAAGCTTGTGCCAAGAGTTATGAGGCGCTCCGTCTGGCGCACGTGGAGGATTATCGGTCGCTTTATGATCGCGTGAAGCTTTTCATCGGCTGTGATGAAAAGGATCTGCAAATCCCGACGAATGAACTTCTTTCCATTTATAATAATGAAGGCAGAAGCGCGTATCTTGAAACGTTGTATTATCAGTACGGCAGATATCTGCTCATCGCGTCCTCTCGTCCCGGCGGTTATCCCGCGAATCTGCAAGGCACATGGGTTTGCCATGGCAGCTCTCCTTGGGGCGCGGATTATCACCACAACATCAATGTGCAGATGAACTATTGGCATTCGGGTATTGCAAATCTTGCGGAATGTTTTATTCCTTATATTGATTATGCAAAAGCGTATATGCCTTCTGCGCAAAAGAATGCAGATGCTTACATTCGCAAACAGCACCCCGAAAAAGCAGGTGCTGATGGAGAAAACGGCTGGACGATTGGCACAGCGGGATTTCTTTACCATGTTTCCTCGCCTGCCCCCGGCGGACATTCCGGCCCCGGCACAGGTCCTTTTACTTCGCTTCTTTTCTGGGATTATTACACCTTTACGGGGGATAAAGAATATCTGCGCGAGGTTGGTTATCCATTCCTTAAGGAAATGTCCCGTTTCCTTTCCAAAACGCTTATTGAAGTGGACGGTAAGCTTCTTGCGCGCGATTCCGCTTCTCCCGAACAGCAAAATTCGGACGGCTCGTATTATCAAACGGTCGGCTGTGCGTTCGATCAGCAGATGATCTATGAAAACCACAAGCGCGTTTTGGAAGCGGCAGAGATCCTCGGTGAGGAAGATGACGAGCTTCTCGCGCTGATCCGTGAACAGCTTCCCCTTTTGGATCCCGTGCAGATCGGTCTTGACGGACAGGTGAAGGAATTCCGCGAGGAAGAGCATTACGGCGATATCGGTGAATATGAGCATCGCCATATTTCGCATCTTGTGGGACTTTATCCCGCGACGATCATCAATAAAAATACGCCCGAATGGCTGGAGGGTGCGAAAATTTCGCTCACCAAGCGTTCGGATAAATCCACGGGCTGGGCGGCGGCTCACCGCCTTTGTGCATGGGCAAGAACGGGCGTCGGTAACCGCGCTTACGATCTTTACTATTCCATGCTGAAAAACAATACGCTCCCGAACCTCTGGGATACGCACCCGCCTTTCCAGATCGACGGCAACTTTGGCGCGACGGCAGGCATTTCCGAAATGCTTCTCCAGAGCCAAGCGGGCTTTATCGACTTTTTGCCGACGCTCCCCGACGTGTGGGCGGACGGCTCCTTTGACGGGCTCGTGGCAAGAGGCGACTTTGTTTGCGGTTGTGACTTTGCGGACAAAAAGCCGACGGAGATCCGTATCCTTGCGCGCTCGGGCGGCAAATGCCGTGTTCGCATGGAGGATATCGCAAATAAAAACATCGCGTGTCGTTTTTCCGTGATCTCTCCCGATGAAGTGGAGCTTGACATGGCAAAAGGGGAGGCAACCACGATCACAATTTAAGAAAAAAGCACCTTCGGGTGCTTTTTTGTTTGCGAGACGCCGCCTCGCGCTCCACCCAAGGGATTTATCCCTTGGGGATCCCGATGGATAGAGGGGGAAATATTTGAGAATAAAAATAAAAAACGCAGAAAATAGATTCTGTGACACTCCGAATCGTTTCTTTTGGCTCCACGCTTTTCTTTTCGCAAAGAAAAAGCGGGAAAACTGTTGAAATAAAAAAAATAGTGTGATAAAATAAAATGAATATGGTGCAAAATAATAAAAATGAGGAGGACGGCTATGGAAAAATTTAAATTGGTTTCTGAATATAAGCCCACGGGCGATCAGCCTGAGGCGATCAAAGCGCTGACAGACGGCGTGCTTCGCGGCGATCGTGCGCAAGCCCTTGTCGGCGTAACGGGTTCGGGTAAAACGTTTACCATGGCGAATATCATTGCAAATTGTAACCGTCCGACACTCGTTTTGGCACATAACAAAACACTTGCGGCACAGCTTTGCTCGGAATTTCGTGAGTTTTTCCCTGAAAATGCCGTGGAATATTTTGTGTCCTACTATGACTATTATCAGCCCGAAGCGTATATTCCGGGCAGAGATCTTTATATAGAAAAAGATTCCGCCGTCAATGACGAGATCGACCGTCTGCGCCATAGTGCCACCTCGGCACTTTTTGAAAGAAGGGACGTCATCATCGTTGCCAGCGTTTCGTGCATCTATTCGCTCGGTGACCCTATGGAATATCAAGAGCTTGTCTTGGCGCTTCGCCCCGGTATGGAGATCAGCATGGACGAACTGGCAAGAAGACTCATTGCGATTCAATATAACAGAAATGATATTTCGTTGGAGCGTGATAAATTCCGTATCCGCGGCGATATTATGGATATTATGCCTGCATCGGGTAAGACTGCGATCCGCGTGGAATTTTTCGGTGACGAGATCGATCGCCTTTGTGAGATCAATACCACGACAGGTGAGGTGCTCGGCGTGATGAGCTACGCCGCTATCTATCCTGCATCGCACTATGCCACCTCCGATGAAAAAAGAGAAGCCGCGATCCGTGAGATCGAAGCAGAAATGCTGGATCGGGTGGATTATTTTAAGTCAAATAATCAGCTTCTGGAAGCGCAACGCATTGAACAGCGAACAAAATATGATATGGAAATGCTTCGCGAGGTTGGTTTTTGTTCGGGTGTAGAAAACTATTCCCGTGTGCTTTCGGGCAGAGAACCGGGTTCCACACCGTATACGCTCCTTGACTATTTCCCGAAGGATTTTCTGCTTTTTGTGGACGAATCTCACGTTACGCTTCCGCAGGTGCGCGGTATGAGCGGCGGTGACTTTGCCAGAAAGAAAAATCTTGTCGATTACGGTTTCCGTTTGCCCTCCGCTTATGATAACAGACCGCTCTTTTTCCCCGAATTTGAAAGCAAACTCAATCAGACTATCTACGTCAGCGCGACACCCGGCGATTATGAACGCGAACGGGCAACACAGGTTGTGGAGCAGATCATTCGCCCCACCGGTCTGATGGATCCTCGTGTGGAGATTCGCCCTGTGGAAGGACAGATCGACGATCTTATGGGTGAGATCCGTCAGCGTGCTAATCGTGGTGAACGCGTGCTCGTTACCACGCTGACGAAAAAAATGGCAGAAGATATCTGTGAATATCTGGAGATGAATCTCATCAAGGTGCGGTATATCCATCATAACGTGGAAACCATGGAGCGCCAAGAGCTCATTCGTGACCTCAGACTTGGCGTTTTTGATGTGCTGGTGGGCATCAACCTGCTTCGTGAAGGTTTGGATATCCCCGAAGTTTCGCTCGTTGCGATCCTTGATGCGGATAAAGAAGGCTTTTTGCGCTCGGAAACCTCTCTCATTCAGACCATCGGACGTGCCGCCCGAAATGCGGACGGTACCGTTATCATGTATGCAGACAGCGTGACGGGCTCCATGTCCCGTGCGATCAAGGAAACGGAACGCAGACGTGCGATTCAAGCACAGTATAATAAAGAACACGGCATCGTGCCGAAAACGATCAAAAAAGAAGTCCGCGCTGTGATCGAGATCACGTCGCGTGATGAATCCGCAAAGAATAAAAAACAAACAAAGAAATTGACTGCCGCCGAAAAGGAAAAGATCATCGCGAAGATGACTGCCGAGATGAAAGAAGCGGCAAAACAGCTCGATTTCGAACGCGCCGCTTACCTGCGTGACGAAATCGCAAAGATGAAGAAATAAGGATCGGTTTTGTCAAGCAGCATGGATTTCTGCGAAAACAACATACCGAAAATGATATAGAAAGGCAATATTATGTCAGCCAAACACATTCGCATTCAAGGTGCGAGAGTACACAACTTAAAAAACATAGATCTCACGATCCCGCGTGATAAACTCGTGATCTTCACGGGACTTTCGGGTTCGGGGAAATCTTCTTTGGCATTTGACACACTATATGCAGAAGGGCACAGACGTTTTGTGGAGTCCCTTTCTTCTTACGCGCGTCAGTTCCTCGGACAGATGGATAAGCCTGACCTCGATTTTATCGACGGCCTTTCGCCCGCGATCTCCATCGACCAGAAAACGACTTCCAAAAACCCCCGTTCCACCGTCGGTACGGTGACGGAGATCTATGACTATCTGCGTCTGCTTTATGCGCGCATCGGTGTTCCGCATTGTCCCGTTTGCGGTAAAGAGATCCGCAAAATGTCCACGGACACCATCATTGAAAAAATTATGGCACTTCCCGTCGGCACGAAATTTATGATCATGGTTCCTGCCGCGCGCGGTAAAAAGGGTATGCATGAAAAGGTCTTTGAGGACGCAAGAAAACAAGGCTATGCAAGAGTGCGCGTAGACGGTGTTTTGTATACGCTTGATGAGGTGCCGAGCCTTGATAAAAATAAAAAACACGATATCGATATCGTCGTTGACCGTCTGATCATGAAAGAAGATCTGCGCAGACGTCTGTCCGATTCGCTGGAAACGGCGCTTTCGCTCGGCGGCGGACTTGTGGCAGTCTATCTCATGGAAAACGGCGAAGAGATCCGTTTCTCCCAAAACTATGCTTGTGAAGAGCATGGTATCCATATGACAGAGCTTTCACCCCGAATGTTTTCTTTTAACAGCCCCTTTGGTGCTTGTGAAAAGTGTGCGGGTATGGGAGAAATGCAGGTCGTTTCCGAACGTAAGGTGATTCCTGACCGTTCGCTTTCCTTGCGCGGCGGCGCGATCGCCGTCAACGGCTTCAAAACGATGGAGGAAGAATCCTGGAACGGACCGCTCATTGAAGCAGTTGGGAAGGAATACGGCTTCACGCTGGATACGACCATCGAGGAATTTTCCGAAGAAGCGCTCGCAGCATTGCTTCGCGGTACGGGTGTCAAGCGCTATCAGGTCGTTCGCTATTTTGGCGGTGTGGGCAGAGAAACGTTTTCCAAATGGGACGGTATCCTCAACATCATCGAAACGCGCATGAACCAATCGGGCGGGGAATATTACAATGAATTTATGGATTTCACACCTTGTCCTGCCTGCGGTGGCAAGCGCCTTTCTCCCGAGGTGCTTTCCGTCACGGTGGGTGGACTCAATATCTATGAGCTTTGCTCGCTCAATGTGACAAACGCGCTGGCTTTCTTTGAAAATCTGAAGCTCGACAACACCGAACAGCAGATCGCCAAAGAGATCCTCAAAGAGATCCGCGCACGCCTCGGTTTTCTCAAGAGTGTCGGTCTTGAATACCTCACGCTGTGGCGCAAATCGGGTACCCTTTCGGGCGGCGAAGCGCAAAGAATCCGCCTTGCCACACAGATCGGCTCTTCGCTCGTTGGCGTGATGTATATCCTCGACGAACCGAGTATTGGTCTGCATCAGCGCGATAACACGAAGCTCATTGACACGCTCAAGCGTTTGCGCGATACGGGTAACACCGTGATCGTTGTGGAGCATGACGAAGAAACCATGATGAGCTCGGATTATATCGTGGACATCGGCCCCGGCGCTGGTGTTCACGGTGGTGAAGTCGTGGCGGTCGGCACACCGGAAGAGATCATGCAAAATGAGCGTTCGCTTACGGGCGCGTATCTTTCGGGCAGAAAGAAGATCTCCGTTCCCGAAAAGCGCAGAGAAGGGAATGGTAATTTCCTCACTATTTACGGTGCGGCGGAAAATAATCTTAAAAACATCAATGTGGAGATCCCTCTTGGAAAATTCGTCTGTGTGACGGGCGTTTCCGGTTCGGGTAAATCTTCGCTCATCAATGCAGTGCTTTTGCGTGAGCTTGCGCGAAAGCTCAACCGCGCTTCCACTTATCCCGGCAAATTTGACCGTATCGAAGGTTTGGAGCATCTGGATAAGGTCGTTTCCATCGACCAAAGTCCCATCGGGCGCACGCCGCGCTCCAATCCCGCGACCTATACGGGACTTTTCACGGATATTCGCGAGCTTTTCGCGATGACGCCCGACGCCAAAGCGAGAGGCTACACAGCAGGTCGTTTTTCCTTTAATATCAAGGGCGGCAGATGCGAGATGTGCGAGGGCGACGGTGTTCGCTGCATCGAAATGCACTTCCTTCCCGACGTTTACGTCACCTGTGACACCTGCCACGGAAAGCGTTACAATCAAGATACGCTCGACGTGAAGTATAAAGGCAAAAGCATCTTTGACGTGCTGGATATGACCGTGGAAGAAGGACTTCACTTCTTTGAAAATATGCCGAAGCTGCAAAGAAAATTGCAAACACTTTACGATGTGGGACTTGGCTACATCAAGATCGGTCAATCCTCCACCACGCTTTCGGGCGGTGAAGCACAGCGCGTGAAGCTGGCAACGGAGCTTTCCAGACGTGGCACGGGTAAGACGATCTATATC
>CAYXQF010000047.1:0-14639 GCA_964466625.1 uncultured Lachnospiraceae bacterium
CAGCACCTGTATGGTAACGTCATCGGGAATGAGATCGTTTTCGATCAAGGTGCGGCAAAATTCATATTCTGTTTCACTTGCCGCAGGAAATCCGATTTCGATCTCCTTAAAACCGATCTTGACAAGAAGATGGAAAAACTCCAGCTTTTCTTCCAAGCTCATGGGGATAATGAGCGCTTGGTTACCGTCACGCAAGTCCACACTACACCATTTGGGTGCTTTTTCTATGTACGTTTTTGAGAGCCAATCTGCCGTGGGATTTTCCGCAGGGAAAAATTGCTTTTCGTATTTTTGATAGCCTTTCATCATAAAAACGTTCCTTTCTTTCGCTTTTTGAGAAAAAACAAAAAGTCTCCTTGACCTTCGGGCGCATTGCCCGAAAGCCAAAGAGACGAAGTTTCTTAAAAATATACCTTCGCGGTACCACTCTTTTTGGTGAAAACTCACCCGACTTATCCGTGTCGAAGATCAACACGCTTCCCGATAACGGTGGAAAACCGTTCATATCTACTCGGCATGATGCCTTTGGTATGACCGCTTGGGGGAGGAGTTATCACTTAAAACCGATACCGTCTTGCACCGTCCGACGGCTCTCTGCGATCGAAAAATAAGCTTTGTTTCCCCTTCATCGCATTTATCAACATGGTATCATTATACTAAAGCTTTTCCTTTTTGTCAATGAGTTTTGAATATTTTATCAAAAACTTATCGCAAATAAGAGAAATATTCATCATTCTGCACAGCCGTGCGAATGATCAATTCCAAAATACGCTTAATATTGGCACGAACGCTCTGTCTGTCAAGTGTACCGTCCGCAAGTGCCAGCGTAACGCTTCGAATATCGCCGAAATGCATCTTCAGATCCTGACCTGCCGCAAGCTCCTTGATGTGAATGGAGTCGTTGGCAAAGTCACTCATGAGCAGACCCTTATAACCAAAGTCATTTCTGATAACGCCCGTACAGAAATCGGGATTTTCGCTGACTTTTCTACCGTTGATCAGGTTATAGGAGGTCATGATGGCATACGGATCGCTTTCATGGACAGCGATTTCAAAGCCTCTCATATACACTTCACGAAGCGCTCTCGCGGAAACCTGGCTATTGGAGGCCATACGGCGATACTCCGTATTATTCGCGGTAAAGTGCTTGATCGTTGCCGCTACGTTTTCGTGCTGTACGCCTTTTACCATCGCTGCCGTGACCTTACCTGAAACGAGAGGATCTTCGGACATATACTCAAAGTTACGTCCGCAGCAGGGGTTTCTGTGGATATTGAGCGCAGGCGCGAGCCATACGTCGATGTGATACTGATGTGCTTCCACACCGATAGCAAGACCTTGTGCCGTTGCAAGCTCGGTATTGAAGGAGCATGCAACCATCGTGCCTGCGGGATATACCGTGGTTTTGGCATTCAGACGAAGACCGATGGGACCGTCTGCCCAATAACATTCGGGAATTCCGCGTTCCTTGAGGTAACCGATATGCGTATTGACGTTACCGCAAGAAAGGATCGCAAGCTCTTCACTTGTCAGATCCATAATAAAATCGTCCATATCAACCGCACCGCTGAGTACACGGCGGAAATCGAGTTTGGAAGAAACGGGGGGAAGCTCGCGGCGACCGGAGATCCATTCGTCTGCGATCTCTTCTTCCTCCACGCCGGTATTCACGCTACCGCTACCGGAAAGATGAACCACGCGATCGCTGTGTTCCACTTCCATATAAGCAAGCATAGGTGAATTTTTCGTTACCGAGATCACGCGAAGATAACAGTCACCTGCAGGAAGCGCAAGCTGGATCGGACCACTCGTTGTGTAAACAGGCTTTCCTTCACCTTCCTCATAAGTCTTTTCCAGCATAACGGATTCAATATCCTGCGTAACGTTGGAAACAAGGAAGGAATAGGTGTCACGGATATCCTGCGTCGCATGACGGCTCGCATAGCGCAAGCGAATATCGTAGAAACCTGCTTTTTCCACGTGGAGATGATAAAGCGCAAATCGTCCGGGCGTATGCATACGGAAAAGCGCATAGCCGTTTTTGATCGCACCATCGGGATCATCAAAATGGCGGCGCGCTACCCAAAGTGAGTTTTCTACGTATTTACCACCCTCAATATACGAAATGCCTTCCGGTGCGATGGTAACGGGAGAATCGTTTCTTTCCAAAGAGAACGATTTGAGCAAAGAAGGATTATTTTTCTTTGCGGAAAATACAATGATCAGCGTACCGGGAGTAAAGATCGGTTCATTACCTTCTTCGAAGTCAAAAGGCGCTTTGTTGATCAAAACGTCATAATGTTCAGCAACGTTGGCACCGTCTTCGAGTTCAAATTTGCATTTATAGGGGCCGGAAGCAGAGATATCAAGCTTATAAGCAACGATCTCACCTTTTCGCAAGGAAGCAAAGATACCGTTACAAACAAAATAATTACGGGCATTGATCGTCACAACACCGCTTGCAGCAACAGGAATACCGGCATTGGGATTAGGCGGCATGAAGTCAAGCGCTTCTTCGCCACCGTCCACGGTCATTCTGCTTTCGAGCTGTGTGGGAAGATGCACGCATTTCTGCAAAACTTTATATTCGGGATTTTCATAAACGCCGATCGCACGCAACGTACGCACGTTGTTGCCAAGGGAAATGGTGAATTCACCTTTTTCAAGAACCCAAGCGTCTTTTTCACCCGTAACACCCGTATCATCAAAAGAAGCAAGCATGTCCGTCGCAAAAGAAACAGTGACGATCTCTTCGCCATGGGGTGCGATGACACCCGTTTTCGCAAACGCGCGAAGCTCATAAGCAGGCTTGCCAAGTGCCGTCTTCGGAGAGGTGCTGTAAAGCATCACGACTTCCTTACCGGAATAGGTATCGCTCACGTTTTTAACGCGGATATCGGCAGAAATCGTATCTTCGTTTGCACAAAAAGATACAGCTTCCATTTCAAATTTCGCATAGGAAAGACCGTGTCCAAAGGGGAAACGAACCTTGTCCTTTGCCATCGTTTCAAAATAACGGTAGCCGACAAAAATATCGTCATGATATTTCTGAACGATACCGCCGCGCTTACCAAACTGCACAGACGAAGGATAATCCTCATAGTCCATGGCAATGGTGTCGGTCAGTTTCGCGGAGGGAGATACTCTGCCCGAAAGGATTCCTGCAAGTGCGTTTCCGCCTTCCATGCCGGGGAAATTGAGGAAAAGAATCGACTTCACTTCTTTTCTGTCCGCAAAAGAGCAATCAATCAAGTTACCCGAGTTTACGACTACACAAACCTCGTCGTAAGCCTTGCAGATGCGGTCGAGAATATCTTCTTCTTCATCGGTGAGATAATAAGCACCCTTCATCGGAAGGAAGTCCTGGTTTTCACCGGCAACTCGGCCCACGATGAAGATCGCTTTCGTTGCTCCGTTTGCCACGGTCTTTGCGATCATTTCATCGGAAACGGGCATTTCGGGGTGGGAATGGGAACCGTTGCCCCAAACACCGAAAGACATAACGGTGTTCTGCGCGCACCACGTGCGGTAGGTTTCGGCAAGCTCACGGTCGAAAGCAATGTTTTCATTTTCCATACCCGTGAGGATATCCACAACGTATTCGCTGACACAAAAAGCGGAGCCGATACCACATTTAATGGTGTCTACCTGCATTCTGCCGAACACGGCAGTTTTGGCTTTTCCAAGCGGAAGCATATTATCTTCATTACGAAGCATTACGATGCCCTCTTCGGCGATCTTTCTCGCGAGCGCAAAACGCTCTTGCTTGATGCTGTAATCTATCATAATAAAATCAATGTCCTTTCATGGTCATTTATTCGATCATTTTAGCACAAACATGACGGTAAGTCAAGAAAAAATCATATCTTTTTTTGTAAAATTCTATTGCACCGCGCTACTTTTTGCCTTATAATATACATGAAGGTAATTTATAATTTTTTTTGCAATTGCTAACATTTTGTTCACAAATTTTCATCGTTTTTATGATATACTTAAAAAAACGAACCAAAGGAGTGTGTTTTCATTTTGAAAAAGAGATATATTTTGACCGCCTATTTTACCGCCGCTGTCCTTTCGGGACTTGGGCTTGCCGTTTGGCGAATGCTTTTGATCTTACGTTATTACGATCCGTATCTCGGTGAATACGCGCTTGAAGCAAACGGTTCTTTGAAAATCCTCGGCTACGTAACCTGCGCTGTCATCATTCTGCTGGCAAGTGCTGCCGTCATTCTTCGAAAAACCGAATTTTCTCCCATCGTGGCGTCTTCAAGCCAGACCGCCGTTTTTGCCAGCTCCTTTGCGGGATTCATGTTTTTCGCCGTTGCGATCATGCTTTTGATCTATCACCGCGAAAGTATCTTTGCCGAAAGCGCGCATGCGTTTTTCAAAATCTTGCAAACCCTCTCGCTCTTTACGATGTTCTTCGCTTCTGCGTATTTCCTGCTCAATTCCTCTGCGGAGCCGAACGGA
This sequence comes from uncultured Lachnospiraceae bacterium, assembly GCA_964466625.1. Classification (GTDB taxonomy): domain Bacteria; phylum Bacillota; class Clostridia; order Oscillospirales; family CAG-272; genus QALR01. The sequence goes on from CAYXQF010000047.1 coordinate 4,471, forward strand.
ACAAAAATGAAGACGGCGCTCTCCTTCTTTCCTACGATCTGGACGCTCCTTTATTTAATCACGTCCTACGCAAACCCTGAATTTATCTATAATGATCCCGATCGTCTTTTCTGCAACGTTTCGCTCATCGCGATCCTGCTTTTCTGTCTTTACGAAACAAGACGAAATGCGGTCACACCGCTCAATCACGTTCATTTCACCTTCGGTGTCATCGCCATCGTTTGCGCGTTGGTCTATATCGTTCCCACGTTCCTTCTCACGGCATTTTGGGAAATAGAACTGACTGTGACCACCTTCTTTGAAGCCACCGAGCTTGGTATCCTTTTCTATATCGCGGCTCTGCTCTACGTAATGATCAAAAGCGTAAAAACCGCCGATCAACCGCTCGCAAGCGAATTGGCGGAAGCAATTCCCACAGAAGAATAAACGTATCCCCACAGTACAAACTGCGGGGATTTTGCTTTTCACATTTTTGTCCGATTTACATACCATATAGCAAGGAAACAATTTTTCAGTTTCCATAAACACGAATCGGAGGAAATTTTATGTCGGATATGAGAAACCCTTCGCAGATGTGTGGCAATTCTTCCGTATATATAGACACTCATCGGATCCTCGACAGTTGTCGGGATAAAGATTGCTTCGAAGATCTCCCCGTGCATCTCTCGGACGCTTGCCTTGATCTGCTCGAAAGAAGCGGAAGCGTTCGCACAAAGAGCGCGAAGATCATCTGCGCGAACATACACGTTGATCCTATTCCTTTCAACAGAGGTTTTTATCAGATCAACATCACCATGTATATCAAAATCGTCAGCGAGATCTGCGCCTGTGTTGGCAGACCGCAAGAGATCGAGGGCGTTGCCGTGGCGGAAAAGAAAGTGATTCTTTACGGCGGCGAAGGAAACGTAAATATTTTCAAAAGTGAGCTTGGCGAGCAGAATTTCTGCAGCTGCGGCACAACGGAGATCCCCGGCACCAATCTGCCGCGCGCCGTTTTCGAAGTGGTGGACCCCATCGTTCTCGGCACAAAGATCGTGGACGCTTGCGATTGCCGCAACCGCTGCTGCGTGAGTGCGGAAGATCTGCCTGATCTTGTCTGCGGCTGTCTTGGCGGCAGAATTTCGGGACAAACGATGAACAAGATGCTCACCGTTTCACTCGGATTCTTCTCCGTGGTTCGCATTGAGCGTCCTGCGCAGTATCTCGTTCATGGAACGGAATACAGCATTCCCGAAAAAGAATGTATTTCCCCGTCCACGGACGATCCCTGCAAAATGTTCAAGCACATGGCGTTCCCCGTCAATGAATTTTATCCACCTTCCCTTTGCGATCTCAAAGGAAACGACCGCGACAGCGGCGGCTGTGGGTGCAAAAGATAAACCATAAAAAACAAAAAATCGGAGCAAATGCTCCGATTTTTTGTTGTAAGATGTAAGGAAATTAGAGATATTTTTTGAGAGATTCGGGAAGATCTGCTTCTGCGATGGAAGAAGTCATCACGATGTCGATATTCCATTTCGCACCGAGAGCTTCCATAACGGGAACAAATTCTTCGAAAGCAGCTACATCGTCGCCGCAGATTTTAAGAGCGGAGTCGATGAAGATGTGAGTGATATCGCTGTTGGAAGCGTGCAAACCTGCAACAAAGCCCTGGAGAGCGTGTGCGTCAGCAATGCCGTATTCCACTACGTCGATAAGACGCGCCTGATATTTAATGTCGAAACGGAGCTTGTCGCCTTTTTCGAGGCAGATAACAGAGCCGGCAGATGTGTCGATCGCGCTGTTAACCATTTCGATAAGCATTTTTGTTTTGCCTGTGCCTTTAAGACCAACAATAAGTTTAACCATGATAAACCTCTTTCTTGACGAAAATGAATAATTGAGAAGCTTCGGATATTCGTCATTACGAAGCCTTGCTGTATTATTTATATGATACACTCTTTTCAAAATATTTTCAAGCGTTTTGAGAGATTATTTACAGCGAAAATCAAATTTTATTGAAAACCAACAAACAAAAAGCGGAAAATTTGTGATTTTTGCCATCATTCCTCGTCGGGCGTGAGCACCTTTCGAATGTTCTTTTCCAGTTTTTCGCGTGGGACCGTCACATCTCTGCCGCAACCGACGCAAAGGATACGAATATCGGAGCCGACACGCAAAACCTTCATGCGATTGGAGCCGCAGGGGTGCGCCTTTTTCATCTCCAGAATATCGCCCACTTCAAATTTTTTAATGATCATTTTTCAGCACTCCTATCAAAGATGAGCAAATTGCGATTGATAAAGTCCGGCGTAAATACCGTCCGCCGCGAGAAGCTCTTTATGCGTACCCTTTTCGCGGATACCCTCGTCCGTGATCACGACGATCTCATCGGCGTTTTTAACGGTGGAAAGACGGTGCGCCACCACGATGGTGGTTCTGCCGCGGCAAAGCTCGTCAAGGGATTTCTGAATAAGGATCTCCGTCGCGTTATCAAGTGCGCTCGTCGCCTCGTCCAAAATGAGGATCGCGGGATCTTTTAGGAATACGCGCGCGATGGAAATGCGCTGCTTCTGACCGCCGGAAAGCTTCACACCGCGTTCACCGACAAACGTATCATAGCCATCGGGAAGTGTTTCGATGAATTCATGAATATTGGCAAGCTTTGCGGCTTTCACAACTTCCTCGAAGGTCGCGCCTTCTTTACCGTAAGCAATATTTTCGAAGATCGTACCGGTGAAAAGGAAAACGTCCTGTGTCACAATACCGATATGACGGCGAATCGAGTCGCGTGTCACGTCGGTGATATCCTTGCCATCGATGGTGATGGTACCGCCGGAAATATCGTAAAAACGAGGCAAAATGTGGCACATGGTGGTCTTGCCCGCTCCCGAAGGGCCAACGAGTGCCACCGTCTTTCCGGGCGCAATGGAAAGATCAATACCCGAAAGGATCATCTTCTGACCGTCCACGTAGGAGAAGTCCACATTCTTAAATTCAATGCTACCCTTCACCGAAGTAAGCTCCTCTGCCCCGGCTTTATCTTCTTCCACAGGAGTATCCATCAATTCACAAAAACGGGTAAAGCCGCTCATGCCGTCCTGAAGCTGTTCGATCAGGTTGATCAGATTGCGGATCGGTGTCATAAAGATATTGACAAAAATAATAAAGGAAGTAAAATCGGCAAAGTCGATCCAGCCGTTATAGGTGAAAATACCGCCTGCCACAAATACGATAACGTTCAAAATGTCGATGATGAAACCGTTTCCGCAGAAAAATTCCGCCATCGCACGATAAGAATTGGATTTTGCCTTTACGAAATCGCGGTTATGCTTATCGAATTTTTCCGTTTCAAAGGTGCCGTTTTCAAAAGCTTTTGCCACGCGGATCCCGGCGATGCTGTTTTCCAAAGTGGCGTTAACCTCGGAAACCTCTTCTCTGGCTTTCGTGAACGCCGCACTCATTTTTAGGCGCTTTTTGGCCGCGAAGATCACGAGGAACGGAATGCACGCGAAGATGATGAGCGTGATCCAGATATTGATTCTTGCCATCAAAATAAACGAACCGACAAGCAAGAACAAAGACACGATAAAGTCTTCGGGGCCGTGGTGCGCAAGCTCCGCGATCTCCTGCAGGTCGTTAACGATACGGGACATGATAGAACCCGTTTTATTATTGTCGAAATACGTAAACGGCAATTTTTGAATATGCGCAAACGCTTCTTTTCGCATATCTGCCTGCATACGCACACCGACAACGTGTCCGAAATACTGAATAAAATATTTAAGTCCCATTTTCACAAGATAGATAACGACAAGGATCGCACCCCAAATGAGAAGCATCTGAAGCTTTTTGTTCGGGATATAATCGTTCAGCATGGAACGGGTGATCATCGGATAGAAAAGATCACACATGGAGAGCATAAATGCGCAAAGCATATCAAGCATAAAAAGCGTTCTGTGCGGTTTATAATATCGCAAAAATCGTTTTAACATAACTTTTCCCTTCTTTACTGATTCATTTTCTCGGCAAGAGCAAGCCGCTCGGCGGCACATTCGTAAGCACCTTTATAATCACCGTTTTGCTTCGCAAGCTTTTCCAGATCTTCCAAAACGTAATAGCGAAGGATCGCGTCCGTTTGTCCTTCAGCGCCTTCCAAAAGCATGCGAAGCTCGTGCATCGCATCGGGACAAGCACTGTTTTTTATACGTTGGCGAATAGCAAGATGGGAAGCATAAACGGAAGCCACGCCTTCCTCAGGCGGTTCAAAACCCACGCCCGAAAGAAAACCGATGTAAGCAAGATCGGCAAAGACTACTTGTCCGCCGCACGGGGACGGGCTGATCTTCGGCAATTCGCCACCGCGAACGTAGGTAATCGCAGAAAGATATTTTTCTGCCACCTCTGCCATCGAAGACTCTGCGTAAAGTGTCTTTTCCGTGTGAGCGATCGCGGCATGAAAATGCGCGGCCGCTGTAGTAAGATATCCCGCGTGGTACTTGGCAATGCCGAGCGCCAAGAGGCATTTGGCCAAAAGAAGTTCCGTTTCATCGTCGGAAACACCGAGGTTTTCCAGCTTTGTAAGACATTTTGAATATTCACCTGCGGCAAAAAGCTTTTTGATCTTCGGCATCACAGCAATTTTTCGGAAAGCATCGAGATCGTGGCTGTCGGAAAAGAAATATTCCGTCGGCACTCCGAGTTTTTTGGCAATATCCTGTATCGTGGAAACCGAAGGCTTTGCCACGCCGTTCTCAATTTGGCTGAGCATATTGCGCGTGACGGTATCCCCTGCAAGTTCTGCTTGCGTCATCTTTTTTTCCATGCGCAATTCTTTGATTTTTTGTCCCATTAAACGTTCTTTTTCGATAGGACACACCGACCTTTCATAGTAAAATGGATTTACAACAAAAAATATTTTACCGCAAATCCCCCGTTTTGTCAACCGCCTTTTCCCACCATTTCAAAAACTCACCCGTAAAAAATACTTACAATTTATTTTTTCGCTCGTTTGAAAAAGAAAAGGCCGCGGCAAGTCCTTTTTTCATGAAAATCTGCATTTTTCTTCATGATTCATAAAGACGAAGCGGCAGGACGTGTGGACAAAGCAAGCAAATGGGCATATATTAAAAACAGACGAGCCAACCGTCAAAAAACAAACCCAAAGGAGTGTTTGATTCCGTGCAATATTCCGGAAAATATTCACGCCGCAATCTCGAAAGCAATCGAAATATGCGGCGTATGCCTTATATGGGAATGAGTAGATGCAACGTTTGCGGCACATCTGACACCGACAACAATACCTGTGACACCTGCAATGATGCTACGCCCTATTCCATGCGTGCGATGAGAAATCGCCGCGATATGAATGAAGACACTTGTGATCGTTGCGATATCGTAAACCTTGATCGCGCAAATACCGCACGCGGTGATGCCGCGCTCAATGGACGCAATGAAAACAGAGATTCTTGCGGCAATATGGAGAGCGATTGGTGCGATCAGCATTTCAGTCTTGCCATGGGATACGTATATCCGCAGGAATTTTACGATCTGAATGAAAGCGAAGAGGCACTTTGCCGCGGTACGCTTTTCAAACAGCTCGATATGCCGTTTTACGGCCCGAGAAAAAGAAACTGATCTCCCGCAAACAGCGGATTTTACTCCCCAAAGAAAGGTGATTTCATGACAACTGAAAAAGACCGCCTGCTTCGGCGCATTCAAGCAGAAGATTTCGTGCTTTACGAAACCGTCCTCTATCTGGACGTTCACCCCAAAAACAGAAAAGCGCTTGCCTACTATGAAAAACACCGCGATATGGCAAAAGCGCTCCGCGAAGAATATGAATGTAAATACGGCCCTCTGACCATCAAAGGCGACCAAAATGCCGGCGAATGGCAATGGGTATGCAGACCTTGGCCGTGGGAAAAGGAGGCTAACTGATTATGTGGGCATACGAGAAAAAACTGCAATATCCCGTTAAGATCAAAAACCCCAACCCCGCTTACGCAAAGATCATCATCAGCCAGCTCGGCGGTGCGGACGACAAAAAATGATAAAAGGCTACCATGCGAGGTAACCTTTTATTTATCTTTCGTTCCTCCAAACTTTTGAAAGTTAGAAATGACACCATTGAGAATTTCTAATATGTTGACTTCTTGTTTTGAATCAAAAGCATATGCAATCATTACTGCTATTGATCCCAAGGTTTCAACGAACACTGATGTGATATATGTAATAAGCACTGTGTCGGACAAATCAACCCCGGCCAAAGCTTTCAAGAGCATCAAACCCACTAATACCACATACTGAGCACTTATAAACACAATAAAAAATATTGTAAAAATGCTCTTCAACTTTGTTTTTGATTGATTTTGTTCATTGAGTTGTTTTGACGATGTATTAACAATAAGCTGAGCGATTTCTCGATATGTTTTCTCGGATTCGCCTTTTAATTCATTATCAATTGCATCCGCGTCATCATTATCACTCAAACCGATACTCTTCACATGAGCCTGTTGCTTCACATTCGCAATTTGACGTAACTGCTCAATATCTATGTCATGCTTATCTGCCATTTGAAACTTCCTTTACATCTTTTAACAACATTCTTGAAATCAATGCATTCTTTTCGACGCCTAAAAATTTAGCCGCCTCTTCAAAGGAATCATATTTTCTTAATGCTCCCCAAAATAAATCCTTGGGAATTAATACAAGCAACGCAAAAATATTTGCGACCTGTTCATCAATTAAAAATTTGTTGTCCTCTTGACGCAATATATCTTCAGAGATAGATGTAATGTCCATGTCTATATGCGTGCTTACTGTATATCCACAATCCTTTGTATCAAAAAGTTGAGGTTGTGTCATCAAATGTCCCAACTCGTGTACCAAAGAGAAACGTTTCATAGCCGGAGTTTCAAGCTCATTCAAAAGAATAATTGCGGTATCTTTCCCATCAATATTTCCTACACACATCGCAGCTCCAAAGCCATCATAATTCACAGATTTATCTTGACCATTATTAAATTCATTGAAGTCGTAATCTGTAAACTTAACATCAATTCCGAGCAACTTTTCGACAACATCCATAATTGCAGCAGTAGGAACAAATTCATCTTTTTTGTACGACAAGTGTTTAAGCACAAGCGCCGCTTTTTCGTATGCAATGTCAAATTCTTTCATGTTCCAATACATCTCCTTCCCTCCGTTTCTCATGATATTTAAGGGCACCAATGAGACGGAAAAATTTATGAAGATTATCCCCCATTCTCATATTACCATATTTCTGGTGATTTTTCAATAAATTTTGTGAAAATATTTCACCTTATTTCACCTTGTTTCACACGCTCTCTACTATTCTTTCCTTATCTTATCTATATTAACCAGAAAATACACCCCATCGCTTTCCTATTGTATGAACGTCTTATCAATAAGTATACAGAAAAAAGCCCCCTTCCAGGGGCTTTTTCATCTTTATTCGAGAATCAAGATTAGCCAATACCAAGGCGCGCAAACGCAAAGCCGATCAATGTCGCCACGATAATTTTGAGTGCCTCGGTCACGACGGTTTCCCATCGTTTGGCAGGCTTACCGGCGAGATTGTCGAGCTTCTTTTCCATGCGTTCTTGGCTTTCTTTGATGGTATCGAGTTTGACGTCGACTTTGCCGCTGTGCGTAAAGAGCTTTCCGATGTCCTTCTGCTGTTCCTTCAGCTCCTCCTGCAAACGCAAAACGTGTTCGCATGGGCAAGTTTTGTTGTTTTCGGGCATTATGTTCCACCCTTTCCCTTTTCGATGGTATATTCACCATCGGCAAGCTTTTCTTTGAGGTGTGCCACGGCGTCCTCGATCAGCTTGGAAAGAGCTTTTTCCGAACAGAAATATTTCAGCGCCGGAAGCTTTTCAAAGAGCAGGCCCGTGACGTAGGAATATTTGACTTCACCCGTGCCGCCGCCATAACGCTCCTCAGCATCATAGACGAGATGGCGAAGGATCTGTTTTGCCGCGGTCCGATATTTGCCGCCAAAAGCGAAGAAAAGAACTGCGATCACGGCGAGAAAAAGCGCGACGATGATAATGGTAACAAGGTTTTCTGTGATAAAGTTCATCATGGTATGTACCTCCTAATTTTAAGATGCAAGAGTTTCCCAGCCTGCAGGATAAGCGTCGGGCGCCCACACGTTGCCATCAATGGCAGACTTGTAAAGAACACCGTTATAGCTTACGATATCGCCGGTATTATAAGCGTCGGACGCGCCGAGCGGCTGCACCCATTCCGCATAGCCTTCTTCGGTCACGCCGATTTTCTTATAAAGACTCGTTGCGGTGTCGGGCGTCCATTCCTCTGCCGCTGTGTGGTCTTGCAAAACCTGATAAAGCTGTGGATCTCCCACATTATTTGTGCCGTAAGAAAACACCTCTTTTGTTTTGTAAGCCGTACCGACTTTGTATTTCGGGAACACGGAAGCCACGGACATAATCTTATCCGTATCGGTTTCCATATCTGCGGTGGAGCAGAAAGTCTGCAAAAACATCTGCAAAGCCGCACGAATTTCAAGAGCTGATTGTTTTCTATCCATTGTTTATCCCTCCCCCATAAGCAGTGCGTCAAGCGATGTTTGCACTGCATTCATTTGTGTTTCAAGATATGTTCTTTGCGCCATAGATACTGTAACACGGTTTTCGGCAACCTCAGCTTCGGTGTCTGTGGCTTCCTGCACCACTTCGGGCGAGCATTTCAGCTCCGCTCTGATGGTATAAGCGTTGTAAACATATTCTGCTTCTTCGTTTATAATGGTGATGCTTTCACAATTCTCCGCCGTGAAAAGCGCGCTGAGTTCATCAAGGCTTGTACCTTCAGGGAAAACAAAAGAGAGTGTATCACGGTTTTCGCCTTGAATATATCTTCTGCCGCCAACGGCGATGATGGGATTGAGTTCTGTTCCGTTTGAAAGTTTGATCGTCATTTTGACCTCCTATGAGTTTATTTAAAATACGAGCCTGTTACAGAGAAATAATTCATCAGCGTTCCATCGACAGTATCGCCATAAAAATAAAAATTGTTGTAGTTAGGATCGCTCACACGCAATCTAAGGGTTATTGCCTCATATCCCTCATTTTTATAGCTTGAAAAAGCACTGCTGTCAGTAACTTTCAAAACTAATTGAGCAACACCGCTTGAATAAGAAGAAACTTCAATAAAAGAACAACTTTCAAAAGAGCTTGTTTCATCATCTTCCCACACTTCGTAAAATACTTTAATTTCGCTTTTATCAACCCATGATGGAAGAGAATTGTAATAAATAGTAAGGCCCGTACTCAATTTGCCGCTCTTTTGGCTGGGTTTATGTTTTGTAGAATATGTAGCCTTGCCTATCTTCCAAGAAACCGTTTTTGCCGTTGTCGTTCCATCAGACCAGCAATAGCCATCTTTTGGCGTGAATGTTGCGTTGTAAGTTCCTGCGTTAGTAGCACTTGTTGTTCCGCCGATTGTCATGGTCGATGCGTCGTAATTGCTCCATGCAGGCTCTTGTGCTGAACCGCTATAGGTAAGCGATCCACTTTGCGAAGGGACTGTGGAAATAGGAGTAACACCGGAATAAAACAACCTCGCGACACCGTTCACTTCGGCATATATCTTTTTCACCACATTATTGATTCCGTTTTCAACGTATCCGTATCCCTTTACGCTTCGGGCAACACTACCAAGCGCAAGTGTTTCACCTGTTTCCGTTCCGGCTATAAAGGAATCGCTTCCTGCATTTGCATAGAATGTTCCATTAACACGATCATAAAGACCGATAGCTCCCGATGTTTTTTTGCACGGAACAAAATCACGCACGAGTGTTTCTCCGTCATAAATACGACAGCTATAAATCTTGCCCGGACAAGGAGTCATCACTCCGGCTGATGTTGTGGAAGCAAGCAAAAGCGACGGATATTTTGTATTCGTCATTTGAGTGATATCGTGGGTGACCGTTACGCCGTCAAAAGACATCGTATTTTTGGCTTTAATGATCGTATGTCTTCCCGTGGTCGCGATAATGTCAGAAGCATTGAGCTGCTCACTGCCGAAGTCCGAGGTGACATATGTTCTGGAACCGAGTTTTCGCACAACAAATTCGGAGCTTGTACCAAAACCGCCGTTTTGTCCGATAAAATAGTAAACAACACCGCTTGTGATTTCGGCAT
>CAYXQF010000048.1:0-14634 GCA_964466625.1 uncultured Lachnospiraceae bacterium
GGTTAACGATGAGCTTGAGAGTTTCAAGACCGAAGTATTCGTCGATGTCTCTCTTATTGATAGTGATGGAACCGGTGCCGGGGTAAATACGAACGCGAGCAACGGATTTTTTTCTTCTACCAGTACCGTAGAAATAGGGTTTTGCACTTGTATACATGATTAATTTGCCTTCCTTTCTCAGTCTACTGTGTAGGGTACGGGCTGCTGAGCTGCGTGTTTGTGTTCAGCACCTGCGTATACTTTAAGACGGTTGATGCTTACAGCGCCGACCTTGTTGTGGGGAAGCATACCTTTAACTGCGAGCTGCATAGCGAGTTCGGGTTTGGTAGCCATAAGAGTCTTGTACTGAACTTCTTTCAAACCGCCGATGTAGCCTGTGTGACGGCGATAGTATTTCTGTTCGAGTTTTTTACCTGTAAGAACAGCTTTGTCTGCATTGATGATGATTACGAATTCACCGCAGTCAGCGTGGGGGGTGAATTCAGGGCGATGTTTACCTCTGAGAATGGTAGCAGCAACAGCAGCAGTTCTGCCGAGAGGCTTGTTAGCCGCGTCAAGAATGTACCATTTGCGTTCCAGAGTTTCTGCTTTAGCCATGAAAGTGGACATTTTTATAACTCCTCCAAAAATAATGTTCGTGGGTTTTTGTACCCATCTCTGTTTTGTAACGGATAGGATTATAACACATTCTTTTGCGCTTGTCAACACCTTTTTAAAACTTTTTTCGAAATTTTTAATTTAAAATTTCAAACCTCTGTTTTTCTCTTAAAAGCTCGCAAATGCTCGCAAATCCGCAACTCTTGAAAATCAAAATTTTTTTCTTGTTTTTGTGCATAATGGCAATGATGGCGTGACAACGTATGGAATTTTCACCGTATGACTTGCAATTGCGGGTAAACTATAGTATAATAATAATGAATGTAATGAAGAAGGACGGTAAGTGATTTTGTTTGAAAAATTACCGGAAATCGAATCTCGATTTGAACAAATAGAGGAAAGCTTTACGATCCCTGAGATCACGGGAAATGCAGAGCGTTTTCGCGAATTGATGCGTGAACATAAACGTCTTTTGCCAATCGTGGAAGAATTCCGAAAATATAAAAAGATAAAAGAAACCATCGAGGAAAGCACGCTTCTTTTGGAAAGCGGTGACGCGGAGCTTCGCGCACTTGCCGAAGAAGAGCTGAAAGACGCTAAGGAAAGACTTCCCGAATGCGAAAAAAATCTGCAGGTACTTCTTTTGCCGAAGGATCCTGCCGATGAGAAAAACGTGATCGTGGAGATCCGCGGCGGTGCAGGCGGGGAAGAATCTGCGCTTTTCGCTTCCGATCTTTACCGTATGTATTCTATGTATGCGGCGGCTTGCGGTTGGAAAACTGAGGTTTTGTCTATGAACGAAACCGAGCTTGGTGGACTCAAGGAAATCTCCTTTTCCGTTCTTGGTGAAGGAGCTTATTCCAAAATGAAATTTGAAAGCGGCGTTCACCGTGTACAGCGTGTGCCGCAAACGGAATCGCAGGGTAGAATTCACACATCTACGGTGACGGTGGCGGTGCTTCCCGAAGTGGAAGACGTGGACGTGGTGATCAGTCCCGCAGATCTCGAGATTGAAACCTGCAAATCCAGCGGCGCAGGCGGTCAGCACATCAATAAGACCGAATCCGCGATCCGTATCATTCATAAACCGAGCGGTATCATCGTAGAATGTCAGGAGGAGAGAAGCCAGTTTAAGAACCGCGATAAGGCGATGAAGCTTCTTCGCGCAAAACTATACGATATCGAAAAAACAAAGCGCGATAACGAGCTTGCTGATGAGCGCCGCAGACAAGTCGGCACGGGTGACCGCAGTGAGCGTATCCGCACCTATAATTTTCCGCAGGGCAGAGTGACCGATCACAGAATCGGACTTACGCTCTATACGCTGGATACTTTTATGAACGGCCGCATTGATGCGGTGGTGAATGCGCTCATGACGGCGGATACCGCGGAAAAACTTAGCCGAATGGAAACTTAAATTTTAGAGAACAGAGAAAATTTGATCATTCATGAAAACAGAATTTTATAAAATAAATTTGGAAGCACCCCTGGAAGATCAGCTTGCCCCAGCCGCTTCGATGCTGAAAAACGGCGGTCTTGTAGCGTTTCCCACGGAAACGGTCTATGGGCTCGGCGGTAATGCGCTCGACGGGGACGCGGCAAGAAAGATCTATGCTGCGAAAGGCAGACCTTCCGATAATCCGCTTATCGTTCACATAGCGAATCCCGCCGATGCGGAAAAATACGCGTATGTGACACCTTTATATGAAAAAATTGCAAAAGCTTTTATGCCGGGACCGATCACTGTGATCCTCAAAAAGAAAGAGATGATCCCACTTTCCGTGACCGGGGGGCTTGATACCGTCGGTATCCGTTGTCCCGAAAATCCTGCGGCAAGAATGCTCATTCGTCTTGCCGGTGTTCCTGTGGCGGCACCGAGTGCCAATCTTTCCGGCAAACCGAGTCCGACGAGCGCGATGCACGTTTATGATGACATGAACGGTAGGATCGATGGTATCGTGGACGGCGGCGACGCGACGGTGGGGCTGGAATCCACGATCGTGAAGATCGAAGGAGATGCACTTTTGGTTCTTCGCCCCGGGGCGATCACACCCGAAATGCTCCGCACGGTGTGCGATGACGTGCGTCTTGACAAAGGAATCCTCGATACGCTTCCCGAAGGGGTACGCCCGGAAGCGCCCGGTATGAAATACCGCCATTATGCGCCTCGCGCAAAAGTATATCTCATCAAAAGTGACGGCAGAGAAGGCTTTGATGCTCGTGCGATCGCTTTCCTGAAAGAAAAGCTTCGCGAAAACGAAAAGGTCGGTATTCTTTGCTTTGACGAATATCTTCCCGAATTGCATGGCGAAAACGTTTTGGCGTTCGGCGGCAAGGAAGACGATGCGGAACACTCCCGCAGACTTTTTGATTGCCTTCGTCATTTTGATAAGACCGACGCGCCCGAGATTTACGCGATGGCAGGGCATGAAACGGGAATTGGTTTGGCACTTTACAACCGTATGCTGAAAGCTTCGGCATACACCGTTCTTTATATATAATAGTTTTGAAGGAGGGGAAACGATGCTTATTGGGCTTACGGGACGATCCGGTTCGGGGAAAAGTACGGTCAGCCGCTTTTTCCGCGAAGCAGGATTTGATATCATTGATTGTGATGAGATCGTACACACGCTTTACAAAGATCCTCGCTATGCCGCGAAAATTGCCGAAAATTTTGGTGCCTCTTGCCTCAAAGACGGCAAAGTGGATCGCGCGGCACTTTCTGCTATCGTTTTTTCTGACAGTGAAAAACTGAAAAAACTGAATGAGATCGCATCGGTTTTCATTATGGAAGCTGTGATGGCGGCGATTACGCTTGCAAAAAAATCAACGCGTGACACCGTTCTTGATGCGCCTCTTCTCTTTGAATATGGACTTGAAAAGACTTGTGACCTCACACTTTCCGTGGTATGTGACACGGAAACGGCGGTGCGCCGTTTGCTTCTTCGTGACGGCAGAAGCGAAGCTGAGATCCGTGCGCGTCTTGCCGCGCAAAAAGACATCGCTTTTTTCCGAGAACGCTCGGATATGATTTTGGAAAACAACGGGGGAAGAGAAGCTTTGCGAGAGGCTTTTAACCTTGTGTTGTCTGAGATCCGCGCGAATACCCAATAAAAAACGCATTCCTATGCGGAAAGGCAACAACCTATGAACGAAACCACGAAACGAACTTCTTTTCTCAGTGTTTGTGAAACGATCTTGCTTCTGATTTGCGTGCTCATTCTGTTTTGCTCGTCTACGTTTCTTTATGCGGGAAAATTGATGACCACTTATTTTTATCCCAGACATTACCGCGCTTACGTGGAAGAAGCAGCAGCGCTTTACAATGTAGAAGCGAATATGATCTATGCGATCATCAAAGCGGAGAGCGGTTTTTGTGAAACTGCGGTTTCCGCTGTCGGCGCGATGGGGCTGATGCAGATCGTTCCCGATACCTTTCTTTTTGATATTCGTGATAAGATCGGTATGGCAGATGCGTCTTCTTCCACACTTTTTGAACCTCGGGCAAATATTCAGGCCGGAACCTATTATTATTCCTATCTTTTTTCGTATTTTGACAGCACCGTGGAGAGCCTTGCGGCGTACAACGCCGGTATGGGCAACGTGAAAAAATGGCTGGCAGATAGCTCGCTTGCGACGGATACGGGGCTGATCGTCGAGAAGATCCCTTTTGCCGAAACGAAAAAATATGTGAAAAAAGTATTGGCTTATAAAGAAAAATATGATAGACTTTACGGCGAGAGCGAACACATTGAGGACGAAACGATCTCCGAGATCCAATGCTACCGTTGGGCGAAGAAATACGGCGAGATGTATAAAATAGATCCCAGATTCGTGCTCGCTATTATCCAAACGGAAAGCGATTTCCGTCCCGGCATCGTTTCGATCAGCGGTGCCGTGGGACTTATGCAGATCATGGAATCCACTTATGTTTCCGATATCAAAGCCAATCAAGGTTTTGAGGAAGACTTTGAGGATCTTTTCGATCCGGAATTCAATATCCGTTGCGGTACATATTATCTGCATTGGCTGGACGACCGTGTGGACGGCTATGAACAGCTTGCGGCAGCTTACAACGGCGGCATTGGCAACGTCAGAAAATGGCTTGCCGATCCCAAATATTCCGTGGACGGACAAACTCTCATCGTGGAAAATATTCCTTTTGACCAGACCAAGCGTTACGTGCAAAAGGTCATGACACATTATGCAGAATATTGCGCGCGTTATCCCGAATGACCCGTGATAGATAAATTTTGTAAATTTTTATATTCAGAAAGGATATACAGATATGGCAGAAGAAACCAAAGAACTCACCCCGGCTCAGGAACTGAAAGAAAAGCTTTTCTTCAAAGCGAAAGGTACTTATGAAGTGCTTTCCGATGAAGATATCTCCGCGGCTTACGACTATGCGGAAAGCTACAAAAAGTATCTTGACGCAAGCAAGACCGAACGCGAATGCGTAACCGCAAGCATCAAAATGCTCGAAGAAGACGGCTTCGTTCCGTATTCCTTTGGCATGAAGGTAAATGCAGGCGAAAAGTATTACTACAACAATCGCGGTAAGAGCCTTGTTGCTTTTGTAATCGGTACGGAAAGCATCGAAAACGGCGTATATTTCTCCGCAGCCCACATCGACTCTCCTCGTGTTGACCTCAAACAGCACCCCCTTTATGAAGCAGAAGGTCTTGGCTACCTCAAGACTCACTACTACGGCGGCATCAAAAAATATCAGTGGACCGCAATTCCG
Source organism: uncultured Lachnospiraceae bacterium (assembly GCA_964466625.1). Lineage (GTDB taxonomy): Bacteria > Bacillota > Clostridia > Oscillospirales > CAG-272 > QALR01. The sequence continues at coordinate 5,345 of CAYXQF010000048.1, forward strand.
CTTGCACTTCATGGTGTGATCGTAAAAGCTGACGGCACAACTGAAAATATCGTGATCGGTGAAGATGACAGCGATCCCGTATTCTACATCGACGACCTTCTTCCCCACCTCGCAAAAGATCAGGTAAGAAAGCCCCTCGGTGAAGGCATCGATGGCGAACAGCTCAACCTTCTCTCCGGCTCCAGACCTTTCGAAAAAGGTATGCCTGAAGGCGTAAAACTCAACATTTTGAAGCTTCTTAACGATAAATACGGCATGACCGAAGCTGATTTCATGAGTGCTGAACTTTCCGCAGTTCCTGCATGGAAAGCACGTGATATCGGTCTTGACCGCAGCCTTATCGGTTCTTACGGTCACGACGACCGCGTTTGTGCATATCCTTCTCTCACCGCTCTTATGGCTGTGAAGGATCCCGTACATACCACCATGGCTGTTCTTGCTGATAAAGAAGAAGTTGGTTCCGATGGCAACAGCGGTATGCAGAGCGCTGTTTACTATGATATCATCGCGGCTATCGCAGAAGCAATGGGCGTTTCCGAAAAGATCGTTCGTGCAAACTCCAAGTGCCTCTCCGCTGACGTAAACGCTGCTGTGGATCCGAACTTCCCCGGTATCCAGGAAAGAAGAAACGCTTGCGTTGTAAACGGCGGTGTTGTTATCACCAAGTACACCGGTGCAAGAGGTAAGTCCGGCACAAGTGATGCTTCCGCAGAATTTACCGGCTTTGTTCGCAATCTTCTTGATGGCGCAGGCATCGTATGGCAGACTTCTGAGCTTGGTAAAGTTGACCAGGGCGGCGGCGGTACTGTTGCGAAATACATCGCAAACCACAACATTGACGTTATCGACCTCGGTGTTCCGGTTCTTTCTATGCACGCGCCTTACGAAGTGGTTTCCAAGACCGACGTTTATATGACACACAAAGCACTTGAAGCTTTCTTCAAGGCATAATTTTACCATGTATACAAGCCGATTGTTTGTGAAAAACGATCGGCTTGTTGAGTCTATGAAAAATAAAAAGGAGAGTTTTATGAAATTATCTGAGAAAATCTTCTTTGTGTTTGTGATTACTTTAGTTATTGTCGCATTGGAGTATTTTGTCACCCGAAATCTTAGCAATGCGGTTTATGTGACAAATCTCATTAATTCTGCACTGATTTTTTTGGGGTGCGGTTTAATTCTTGTTAAATTGTTTGATTGGAATAAGGAAGATTAAATTTTAAATTCTTATTAAAGCGAGGTCATGTTTTTATGAAAAAGTTAATTTCATTAATAGTATTTTTGGCAATTTTTATGTCATTTTCTGCACCCGTGTATGCGCTAACGGATAATACAACTAAACTTATTACAAATAGCGAATATGATTATCAAATTACCGAATATGTTAAGGACAATAATCAACTTGTTCGTACATATATTAATTATTTAAATGTAGGTACATTAAATGCGCAAAGTAATGGATACGATTTGAATTATGAAAAAATAAAAGCTGTTCTTCGTGATTTGGGTATGTCCGATTATTTTATTGACATGCTTTCTGCTGAGGATTTAGAGCGATATCAAAACTGTAAAGCTTTGGTTGGGACGGGTTCTTATATAAAAATTGATGAAAATGGCGAACAAACTATTCTCGATGAAAATCAAGCACTTGATGAAATTGCGGCTCAAAATGCGTTAATTGCGATGATGGACGAGGACATTGCCACTCAATCGGTTGTTGCTGACAGTGAATTTGAAGATGAATATATGTATATTTACTTTTTGGTATCTGATTTGGGTGATGGTGAATATTTTTATTCTGTTGATGCAGAATGGCTAACTACTCCTAAGGATCGTGATTTTGATTCTATTGGCGTATGTGCTTCAAAGTCAGAGGTTAGAAATTTTACCCGTGAAGGTTGGCTTAGCTATAATGAACGTGAAAATGTTGGAAATCAATATGTAAATAATAATCCGGTAAAAACCGAATTTACAAGCGAAAATATTTCAAGTGCATACAATAATGCTTGGGCTGGTGCTGCTGCAGTGTATTATCTTCCTTATGATTACGTGACCGCTAAAACCATCAACGGTGTGTTTTATGATTATGTTGATTACAAATATTCTGATATAAAAGCGCATTTCCAGTGCACGGCGTTTATTTCAAATACTACAATTCAAACATACTTTTCGGCAGTTGCGACATACGATCATTCGGTAACTTACCTGAAAACTCAACCGTCTATTTCGATAGGTGCTGATGGTGTATCTGGTGCAATTGGTTTGGAAATTGAAACTAAAAAAGAAACACGAATTGTTGAATTGTCAGATGTTCTTAATTATATCCCGTAAAATATATTGTTCAATTTGTATATATTTAATTTAAATAAAAGACCGCTCGTTGTAATTTTACAATGAGCGGTTGCTTTATATGGGCTATTTGAGTAGCGTATTGAATCTTTTACTTGCCGCTTTGACGGAAAAATAAACGGAGATCCAGATGATGAAATAAGTAACAACGAAAATGGCGGTGAAGATCAGAAGAACCATGGGCTCAAACGGGATCCAGGAATTGATGAGATAGCACAGGCTGTACGCGAGATAAATGGAAACGAAATGGCAGAAGAGCGATTTGGCAAGAGGCCATTCTTCGATCTGATTAAAAACGCTGGCGCCTGCATGGATAAAAGCTAACAGATAGGTAGAAATGATTGCAAGGCAAACTTCTGCGCCACTGAGAGAAAAATCTTCCAACGTATGATTGAGGAAGAGAAAGACGATTCCTGTGATGACAGGGCCGAAGCCTGCAAAAAGGAGTCCTCTGTGAAAATAAATTTTGACGTAGTTTTTCATGTTAAATACCGAGCCTTTCTTTGACGATTTTGACTTGACGGCGTGAAACGTAGTCACGATGTCCGTTTTTGAAGATGACGAGAAGCGCGCCTGCAAAAGACGTGTCAAATCTTTCGATCTTACGAATGTTGGCAATGCAGGATTGGTTGATCTTGACAAACGTATCGTCAAGATTTTCTTCCAGCGTATAAAGCCTTTGCTTAATATGAATCTTTTCTTTTTCGGTCAAGGCATAGACTTTGTTATCTTCTATAAAAAAGCAACAGACGTCGGACACGGATATGCGCAGAATATTTTTATCCTGATAACCGATGAGCGCAAGTGATCTACCGAGAACGAGTTCTTCGATCTCTGTGGCAAGCTTATTTTTTTCGTGAAGATAGATGAGCACCTCTTCTTCACGGTTTTGATCAATGATCGTGGTGCATTTCATGGTGATTCCTCCCTTTTTGTGATTTAATTTTAACCGATTGTCAAAATTTTTTCAATGGGTTTTGAAGGTTCGGTTATTTTTGGCGTGTAAGCGGCAAAAAGCACTTATGTTTTTGGCATAAGTGCTTTTCTTATTAGGAGAGAATCAGATATTTTCTTCTTCAAAGACCGTTTCGATCTTTTTTTCACAGACGGCAGGGGAATACGTCCATTTGTCGATGTGAGATGCTGTTTGCATATAACGGAAATGCGGATCGGCAGCCGGGGCATGATACGCATCGACCAGAACGAGCTTGACTTTCATCTTTTCGGGAATGATATTTTTTATGTAAACGGCGGCGCACTGTCCCGGTTGGATACCTTCACGGAATTCTGCAAGACCGGCAAGATTGGGCGTCAGTTCCACAAAAATGCCGTAGGGCTCAATGCTACGCACGATGCCTGCCACTGTTTGACCAATCTCAAAATTGCCCACGTTTTCTTCCCATGTGCCGAGCAGTTCTTTGTGAGAAACGTAGATGCGCGCGGTGTCGTAATCAATGCTTTTGATGACTGCTTTGATGTGCATACCCGTGTAAAAACGATCTTTGGGGTGAGAGATGCGGGAAACGGAAATGCAATCAATGGAAATGAGGGAAATGATGCCGCAACCGATATCCACGAAAGCGCCGAAAGGCTCCAGGTGGGTTACGCGTGCGTCAATGATATCGCCCGGAATCAACGTCATGAGAAAATTTTCAAGACAATCCTTTTGTGCGGCGCGTCGGGAAAGAATGGCAATTTTTTCTCCATCTTGCATTTCAAAACCAAGGATCTTGAATGCGACGGGTTTGCCAACGCGTGTGATGACGGCAATATCTTTGATCTCTTCGCCTGAGAGCGGAAGAAGTGCTTCTTCTTTTGGAATTTTACCTTTCATACAGCCAAGATCCACGTGAAGCGAAAGCTCGGAATCACAAAGTGTGGCGGTGGCTTCCAGGATCTTGCCGCTTGCCGCCGCTTTTTCAAGGGCATTCGGGGAATAAAAACATTCGCGGTTATCTGCGGTTCCCATCAATAATCCTTCGGGTTTATACATGAGTGTATTCATAAGAATCCTCCGTTTTTTCTGTTTTTGATTTCATAGTATGCGGGGAGAGAAGGATTTATGACAGGATATTTTGGGGATAAAAAAGAAACCGAACAGCATGCTGTTCGGTTTCTTTGGCTTATTATTCTTCAGGGGTATAATTTTCTTCTTCCTCAGAAGTTTCCTCGATGATGATATTCGGGGGGATCGGCGGTACTTGCACGGAGGATTCATTTTCACGCGCGAGGCTGATTTCCTTGGCATGTGCCATCAGTTCGCTTTCCGCTTCGATCTCTGTGCGATAGGGGGATTTCGCGATTGCTTTATAGAACGCGGACACGGCGGTGCCTGCTGAGGTTTTGTCCTTCAAGTGGAGAAGACGGTATGCGTAAAGCACGCGGTGGGTGGAAAGACGCTGTTTTAAGATGGCAGAGAATTTTTTCATCTCTTCATAAAGCACTGTTACCCGATCGGGATCACACGTGGTGACAAGCTCCAGATAGAGCGCTTCCGATGCGAGTGCCGCGCGGTAAAGCGGAATTTCAATATTTGCTTCTTCACGCAGAAGCGTGCAGATCTCTTTTGCTTTTTCAAAGTCGCCCGTATCGCTGGCGCGATCAAGTGCTGCTATGCCTTGCCAAACGGTGAGCGGATTTGTCAATTCTTCAATTGGCGGTACGCTGAAAAGCGTATCAGGCATATCCTTGGTGCGGAAACCTTTGGCGTTCAGCGCAACGTATTGAAGCTGGTTCCAAAGCGCCGTTCTCGCGGCAAGACTTTTTTTCGCGTAATGCGTATTGGTGCCGTCGTTGACAGATTTTTTTCCGCCGGAAGGAATGGCGTTGATAAAGTTGAGAACAAGACCGATCCAACCTGCCATGAAGCAAAAGATCTGGATCGTGGCATAGGTTTCGATCATCACGGCAAGGACGATGAAGACGAGCGACATCGTGCCGCCGAAGATGATTCCACCGAGGTTATAAAGCATAAAAGGGAAGGTGCCGCCTCGATAGGGGGGCGGCGCCATCAGACATTGTCCGAGTGTGCCGGGCAGGGAATATTTTTGGAAAACCAGTTTGCTGTCCTCGCGGGTCAGCATGACATGGAAAAGACGGAATGAAATGAAACGGTATCCCGTTAAGAATCCGAAAATGAGATGCCCCAGCTCATGGAAAAAGGTGTTCAGTACGAAAGCGACGAAGATCGCCGCGATCATGACGAGAAGTGTGATAACAGCGACCGCGTGGCTATCATATGCAAAATACATGAAAGCGTACGCGATGCCGATGCAAAGAGCAAAATAGATGAAAAGTCCGAAAGAGCGAAGCGATTTTTTCATAGGGCGTTCCTTTCTTTTGCAGACTTTAGGATCAATAGGTTACCAAACGGTTACGGAATTTACGTGCGATGGGATTTTGGAGATGAGATTCCAGATCCACTTCGCTGATCACGATCTTACCTTTGCCATACGCTTTTTCAGCGCAGGCAAATGTAGAATAGAGCTTCTGGCCCCAAGCGCTTCCTCTGAGAGAGTTGCCGCTCGTAAGGATCGGTGTCATGCCCTCGGCGCGGAAGGTTCTGCGCAAAATGGGTGTGATGCAATCTTCTTTTTCATTATACCAAAGACGGAAATCGTAAGGGGTGAAGCCTTCCACAAGCGCGTGACCTGTTTTACGGGAAACGAAATGGAGTGCGCGCATGCCGCAGTTTTTCACGGTGACCTCTGTGCCGCCGATATCGTAAATTCCCATTTTCAAGTTTTCAATGAGAAGTGTTTTGCCGCTTTCCGCTTCCGCGAGAAGTTCTTCCTTGCGCGCGAGAAATTCTTCGCCGTCTACACGTAAAACGGTGGCGGTGGCGATTTCTTCTTTTGCAAAAACTTCGATCTCTTCGTCTGCGTAGTGGACGACGGTTCCGCATTCGTCTTTCAGAATGGCACGCAAAACGTAGCTGTCACGGTCATTCGTTTCGGGAAGCACGAACGTTGCGTCACCCTGCATGAAGACGGAGTTTTCACTGAATTTTGCTTCAAATTCACCGGCGGAAACAAGAGTGCCGTTTTTGTTGATGAGCTCCAGGCGAACGGTATGACCGTCTGCGGTGCGATGGGTATCGTTACAGATGAAAATTTCAATGTTAGCACATTCGCCGGCAAAATAAGTTTTGCGGTCATTGCGGATATTGATCATGAGCGGTGTCAGCGCATCGCGATAAGCAAAGAATGCAGGCTTGGGATTGCGTTCACAGTCCACGACGGTCTTCATCCAGCCGGACGGCCATGCGTCGATGAAAAGATGGAGCGCAAAGGTGATCATATCGGGATTGCGACGGAAAGCTTCCGTTTGCAGTCTTGTGCCGAATACCTGATGACGTTGGCTTTCGCGAACCCAGTTTTCAAGCGTTTCCTGGGTATCGTAATAGAAGAAATGCATATTGCCGCTCTGGGAATCTTTGATTCTGCCGGGTTCCCAAGTTTTTTCTTCTTCCTCGGTCTGCGGAAGCCAAGACGCAGGATAACGGCGGCGCATCAACGGAACGGGATCAAGACCTTCCGTACCGAATTCGCCGCAACCGTAATACCAGCCGTCCTTGACGCCGAGCCAATAGCCGCGATGGAGCTTGCCCATGTCGATGCCGTGACCGTTATACCAAGTGCAGTAAACGTGGTTGTCAGGGAGTGTGTTATCCGGGGGATCGTAGTCACCGTCGACGTTTTTCACTACGCGGTCGGGGTTCAAGATGTGAACTGCTGTGGTGCAGGCATCGAAGAAGGATTCCAATTCATAGCGTGCAAAATGGCGGTGCGGACGGTTATCCGCGTTTGCCATCGGTTCATTGATATAAGTGATAAGAATGCAGGAGGGGTGAGAACGAATGAGCTTTTCCATTTCTTCCGCCTGACGAAGTCCTTCTGCGAATTTCGTGCGGCGCATGACGCTGAAAAGGGGAAGGTCGGTCTGGATCATAAGACCGATCTGGTCACAAAGCTCATAGATTTCCTTTTGTACGGGGCGCTGGGTAAGGCGAAGGAAGTTCATGTTGCAAGCCTTTGCCATGAGCATATCGTAAAGAAGCATATCGAAATCGCCGCGCATGACGTCCTGTTGCTCATAGCCCATGGTGTTTGCGCCGCGCAGACGAATGGATTTGCCATTGAGATAGAACATGCCTTTTTTCTCGCCGAGCTTGCCTTCGTTATCTTCTGTGAAGCTTCTCATACCAAAGGGAGAAACTGCAAAGTCGCAGATCTTGCCGTCAACGGAAAGTGCAACTTGCGCTTCATAGAGGAAAGGTGTGTCGGGTGACCAAAGACGGATATTTTCTATCGGGAAGCGCAAACGAATGAGGTTTGCTCCCTTGTGGAAGGTGAGCTTCATGGCTTCCTTCATTTTTTCCTCGTTCGCAAGATCGGAAACGGAGATGCGGTTGCCGTGCTCGTCATGATTGAACGTGATCGGCTGATATTCGTAATTTTCGAGGACCGTTCTTTCAAAGTTCCTGCCGTATACGGAGAAGGACAGCTTCACGTCGGTAAGAGGTTGGTAATCGCTGTTGTAAACTTCCGCGAAGATTTCGTATTCTCCGCTTTCAACGAGCGGGCGAACGAAAAGATCGGAAAGATAAGCGCGGCTTCTTGTTTCCACGGTTACTTTCTGATAAATACCGGAGCCTGCGGGGCAGTGATGCCAACCGTCGTTTTCACCGTCCCAGCCGGGACCTGTCGCGGCATAGAGCTTATCGCCTTCCATGCGGCAAGCGCCCATCGTGGGGGCTTGGTTGCCGCCGTAGATATAATCGTTGTGAACAGCGACGAGAAGGGTGTTTTCGCCGTCGTGCAGATAAGGCGTGATATCAAATTCAAACGCGCCGAAAAAGCCTTCGTGATTGCCGACGAAAGCACCGTTGAGATAAACCTCTGCGATATAATCGACACCATCAAAGTGAATGTAAACCGCTTTGTCTGCCGTGGGTTTTGTCAAAGTGAACGTTGTGCGGTAATAGGAGGTGTATGCGCCTGTGGGACCGTCATAATCGGGGATCTGCACGGTCTTCCATTCGCCTTCGCCACGAAATACGCGCGCGAAATCCAAAAGATCTTCCTCGGTGGCATCACGCTTGTCAAAGGAATCAAGGGTGATGGCGGTGCGAAGCTTTTCGGGGGTGGGCGCGAGCTTTTGCATGAAGGGTGCATATTTGGTCTTGAGCTTTTCGATCTCAAAATCCAGTTCTTCGCGAGTGTCCGGTTTCTTGTATACTTCGGTAGGGGCGCATTCTGCTACGGGTTCCAAAGGAAGAAGAACGCCGTTTTTGGGCATGGGAGTCGGAAATACGAGAGGCATACGCTTCGAACCGATCTCACCTGCGGCAATGGCGCCAAAAAAATCTGCCATATAGAAAATCCTTTCTTTCTTATTATATGTTTAAAATAATTAAACCATAATGCCCTTAAAAAGTCAATGTTTTTGCAAATTTTTTTGAATTTTATGAAACATCGCTTTACAGTTTGGCAATAATTCTTTATAATAATTATAAAACAGAATGTGGAGGATCGTATTTTGAAAAAGAAAATGCTGATAATCGGAATCACCATGGCGGCGGCAGGAAGTGAGAAATCTTTTCTTTCGTTTGCGAAAAATGCTATTGATTATGATGAATATGACTTGGACTTGCTTTTAGCGAAAAAAACGGGTGATTTCCTGTCGCAAGTGCCAAAAGAGATCCGTATTCTGGAAATGGGTGTCGGTGGTGATCTTTTTCTGATCGATAAGCATAATGCGTCAAAAATTTTGATGAAAAATTATCTTTTGAAAAATCCTCTGCGAATTTTTCCTTTTCTTCCTTATTATATGGCTGTCAAAAAAGCGAGTGATAAAAAGGAAAGAAGCTTTGCCGCTCATCGAATGTGGCTTCATGCGATGCAAAGCATGAAAGCGATGGAAACAGAATATGACGTGGC
>CAYXQF010000049.1:0-14461 GCA_964466625.1 uncultured Lachnospiraceae bacterium
CGATAAACGTGCCATTGCCGTTCGTTTTGCCGTTGAGCTGCATGGTACAGACGATACGCTCGCCGAGGTTTTACATATCAAGGTCGAGAAAAACGATAGCGTTTTATACGACGGCACACTCGAAAAAATGCCTGCGCTTACCGAAAATTTAACAGGAAAATTGCCGCAAACCTTGAATTACCGCATCACCGTTTCACTCGATACTTCCGTCGGAAACGAATATATGGGAGAAACGCTTTCCGTGGACTTCAACTGGTCGATTGAGCGCGAGCCATACACGCCGATGCCTCCTATGGAAACAACAACGACAGTTCGAACAAATCCCATAGAAACCACGTCCGAAACGACGGCCACAGAACTGACGACCGAAGTGGTGACAACGGAAACCACTCCTATTGAAACGACCACACAGAGCGAAGAAAGCACAACGGTGGAAACTACGACCGCTGAAACAACCTCACAAACAACGTCCGAAACCACCTCTCACTATGAAGAAACCACCACGGAATTTATTCCTCCCATCATCGGAGAGCCTTGCTGCGAGTGTTGCGTTGGTTATGGATTTCCGTATAGCTGCAATTTCGGCAGCTTTGGAGAAAACGATATCGGCTGCGACTTGCCTTGGTGTTGTGCAGGCGGTAACGATTGCTGTTGCCCTTGGTGCTGGATCATTCCGCTCATTATTTTGATCGCACTGATCGTTGTTATCATCATTATCATTCGCAAGCTTACAAAGAAAAAAGAGGAAGAGGAGGAGGACGCTGATGAACAAGCGACAGAATAAACCACTTAAAAAGTTCTTTGGCGGACTTTTGCTCGCCGTGCTTCTTTTCGCACTCTGCGCAGGCGGTCTTTATGCATACAAGCATTACGTTTCCGTGCAGGAAAATACTTTTCAGACGGGCACGTTGAAGATCAATCTTAATGACGGCTATGCGCTTCTTTACGCGCATGAATACCGTTTTGAACCAGGCATGACCGTGGAACGGGATTTTTTTGTTAAAAACGAGGGTACGCTCGACGCTTACTATAAGCTTTATTTTGCGAATGCGGAAGGCGAGCTTGCTGATTTTTTGGAGATCACCATCAAAGACGAGGACACAGTTTTGTATCAAGGCACGCTGACTTCGCTTTCCCGTGAAAACGTCACCGCCGCAGATAAACTGCTAACCGCAGGAGAAACGCATACGTTGACGGCTGTTTTTCATCTTCCCGAAACGGCGGGAAACGATGCGCAAAGCAAAGAAGTTGCCTTTGATTTTTGTGCCGATGCGGTACAAGCAAAAAACAATCCCGACAGATTGTTTGATTGAGGTAAGCCATGAAGCAAAAAATCGAATGGATCAAAACAATACTTACTTGGCTCGTGGTGGCGATGGCTGCCATCATGGTCGTTTTCACGATTTTTTCTGTCACCACTCTTGACCGCGAAGACAGAAATATTTTCGGCTGGAAATTTCTGATCGTTACCTCCGATTCCATGAGCAAAACGGATTTTGACGCAGGTGATCTTATTTTCGTCAAAGCTGTGGAAAACCCCGCGACCTTAAAAGAGGGCGATATTATTTCCTATCGCTCCACCAATTCCGAAAACTATGGCGGCATCGTTACCCACAAGATCCGCCGTCTGACGGAAGACGCCAGAGGAAATCCGGGGTTTGTTACATACGGCACGACGACCGATACCGACGATGAAAAAATCGTGCTTTATGAAAACGTAGTCGGCTTATATCGGGGCAAAATTCCGAATCTCGGTCATTTTTTCGCATTTTTGCGAACTCCTATCGGCTATATCTTCTGTATCCTTGCGCCTTTTGCGATCTTGATCGCGATGCAGGGCGTGCAGGCGCTGAATATTTTTCGCGAGCAGAAGAAAACGGAGCGCGAGTTGCTTGATGAAGAGTGGGCAAAGCTGCGTGAAGAGCAAGCAAAGAATGAGCAAACGAGACGCGATCTGCAAAAACTGGCCAAGTATCTGGAACAAAAGCTTGCCGAAGCGGAGAAAAAACAAGAATAACTTCTGATTCCACTCCTCAGAGTGGAGTCGATCAAAGGGCATAACCCATCGTTCTGCCTTTTGATTGGCTGAAAATCAACGAAAAGGGGTAAAACCATGAAAAAATATATTGCTAAAATATCGATCTTAGGGTTGATCATTTTTATATTTTGCATTTCCATTTTAATGATTCCCACGCAGGCGTATTTCACGAAAGTTGTCACCTCGGTGGCAAACGTCATACGGGCGGCGAATTATGATCTGGAGATCACAGTTGTGCAAAAAACGAAAGGGAACACCGATTTTACAAACGGTAATGAGCTTGAGGCAGGAGAATATACGATCACACTTGTACCGAACGAGAATTGCGCTAAACATGGCTTTTGCGTAATTGAGATCAACGGGAAGACCTATTATACTGTGCCGATTGAGGACGAGGCATTGAACTTGACGCTGAAACTTGATACTGACAGTGAGGTTCGCTTTATAGCACACTGGGGTGAAGCGGAAAACTACGAGATCGTTGACAGCGAATGGACGCTGGTCAAAGAGGGTGACACGATTGCGGAAACGACAAGCACCGTTGTTTCTCTTGCACAAGTGGAAGAAACAACCTCGGAAACGTCAACAGCCACCGCAGAAACCACCGCAACTGAAACGACGATGGAAACAACAACTGCGACAGAAACCACCGCAACCGAAACGACGGCGGAGACAACAACCGCAGAAACCGCTGCAACCGAAACAACGATGGAAACGACAACCACCGTTGAGGAATCCACGGTGGAAACCACGACCGAGGAAACCACGACACTCCCTGCGGAAACGACCGCAGAAACTACTACCGATGTGAACAGCGAAAGCTGATTACATATTTGTCATTTTTCAAAAAATATTTTAAAGGAGGAAAAACAAATGGCAAAAAACAAAAAAATGCAAAAAGCGTTGACGCTGAGCATCGTTGCGATGATTCTCTGCGTGGCAATGCTTGCAGGAACTACGTTTGCGTGGTTCACAGATTCCGCTACTTCTGGCAACAACGTAATCAAATCAGGTACGCTTGATGTAGAAATGCACTGGGCTGATGGTAAAACGGATCCCAACGCAGCAAATACTGCTTGGACTGACGCATCGGCAGGCGCAATTTTCAACAATGAAAAGTGGGAGCCCGGTTACGTTGAGGTTCGCCACATTAAGATCAGCAACGTAGGCACCCTTGCTTTCAAGTATCAACTTCATATATTTGCAAACGGTGATGTTTCCGCTCTTGCAGACGTGATCGATGTTTATTTTGTGGATCCCGCTGTTCAGGTTGCAGACCGCACCGCACTTGATGATATTGAGCCCATAGGCACGCTCACTGAAGTTCTTGCAGGTATGCCTGGTAACGTAAGCGGTGAGCTTTTGGCTGAGGCTGACGAAACCGATACTGTTACTCTTGCTCTCAAGATGCGTGAGAACGCAGGCAACGAGTATCAGAACAAGGCAATCGGCTCTGACTTCACCATTCAACTCCTTGCAACTCAGTTTACCAGCGAGCGCGATAGTTTTGACGATCAGTATGATGCAAATGCTGAGTTCTTGGCAGTTAACGAGAGTGCTGCTATCGTAAATAACGACGGCAAATTGGGTGAAGAAGTTGTTTTCACCGTTGCTATGCCTTACGGTGCTATGAAAGTGACTGTTCCTGCCGGTGCACAGTTGTCTTCTGCCGACGTTGCTTCTTTGAAACTCACCGTAAAGTATGCTGAAAGCAATTATAGCGGTCAGCTCACTGCAAATCAAGTGGCGACCGGTTATGAAATCTATGTAGATGGCGTTGCTGACTACATCAATCCTTTTGTAAATGCTTCCGGTAGCAAAATTTACAACTATAGCGATATTAAGGTAGAGCTTCCCATCGGCGTAGGCAGAAACGACGTTAAAGTATATAAGGACGGTAGCATGCCTAGCAATACCTGGGCTTCTTATGATGGCGATACAGGCATCGTAACTTTTAGCGCAGATTATTTTACACCTTTCTTTCAGGCAAAGAAGAGCAACATCACCGTAGTATATACGGAACTCAGCGAAGCTGAAAAGCAACTCAACGAAGTTCTTGAAAACATAACCGCAGGTGGTAGTGTAACAATCAACTCTACCGCAGACAATATGGTATCCGTAAACAACATTGCTGATGCGTTGAACGGTTCCTCTAACATCATTCTTGTTGGTGACGGTGCCAATAGCACAACTGTTGCTTCCAACGGTGCTACTGTTACCGCAGATGCTTTGACTGTAAAGGATATGACCATTCAGTCTGTGGGAACTACGACGATCAAGGGTAACAATACCACCATTGAGAATGTTGTGTATCAGTCCGCCGGCGCTGACTACGGTCTTACCGTTTCCGGTTCTGACACGACCATCAAGAACACCACCATTGAGGGTAGCATGGCGACTCAGGGCTTGTTGCTGATCGCCAGCGGTTCTGATACAACTTCTTCCGTGACAAACGTTTCCGATCTTACTATTACCGATACCACTACCCTTTGGGGTTCCAGCTCCGGCTTGGTATTCAAGAACATGAACGGCACTACGAACCTCACCGATTCTACTATCAAGGTCAAAGGTTCCGCTGTTTCGTTCGGTCCGAGCAACAGCACGGTTAGAGGTTATGTAAATGTCAGCAACTCGACTTTTGACAGTACAAGTGTTTATATTTCTACCGTTAAGGAATCAACCTTTAATACCGTTACGTTTGATAACACTTGGAGTGAAGATGCGATTCGTTTTACTGCTGGTGGAACAACCAATACCTTTACGAACTGTGAGTTCAGGGCCGATGTAGATTTCCAAAGCGCCAACTACGCTAATAAGAATGTAACCTTGACCTTTGATGGTTGTACCTACAATGGTGTTGCAATCACCGCAGATAACATTAACGATTACTTTGTTTTCGATAATGGCACTTTCGGTTTGCAGAATCGTGACAATCTCACTGTTATTGTCATCGTTGAAGGTGAAAGCACTACCGTTACTCCGTAACAATTATTAAGTCCGACCTATCCCTCCCCGTGAGGAATAGGCGGCACGAAAACCTCGATTTTTCGATCGATAAAGTGTCTGCGTAATTTTACTAGAATCAATCAATTGTAGTTGAGAACACAAAAAATCCGCATCGTTTTGATATGCGCCCCAAAAGTTAAACACTGTTGGGGTGCATATCATTTTTTGGAGGAGGATTTTTACTTTTATCTTCATAATTCTCAAAATATGTAAGGTAAGCTGAAAACGTTTGACAGGTGACTTGAAATATGTTATACTAAAACCATGTCAAGTATTCGGAAGGAGCGGCACGAATGAATAAGCGAAATTATGAAATATTAAGCGGAGATACACTTGTCGCGATTTGGCAGAATCATTGTCTTGAGATTGTGAACGAGGATCTTTTGCCATTATATTTGAAAAGAATTCCGAATGCTGATATGTGGCTGGAAACGCGTGCAATCGATAGCCATCGGGCGAATTCTCGTTTGTTGAAAAAAGCTTTACGTCTTGCCGAAAAAGACGATATTTCTACCGTAATCCATGTGAATGGCGCCACTATTACGGATAACTACTGGGTTCGTTCCATTGGTTCGAAACTTAACTATGACGATATTCGTTTTTCCGATGACTATTTTTCGAATCTTGCGCTGAAAGGAAGCTATAATAGCTTTAATCGCGCAGCAAACAGTAACCGTTCCAAAACGCCCGAACTTACGAACGTTGGTAGCTTTGAGAAGTGTTGGAAGCTAAAAGATGGTCAATGGTGGATGCATAAAAAAGCCAACCATGAGGAAATGTTTTCGGAATTATTTGTATACGAGCTTGGTAAATTGCTTGGTATGAATATGGCGATTTACAGCCGAGGAGACGCTTGTGTGAAATCGCTTGATTTTACATCTGGTGCGCGTGTAAATTTTGAGCCGGCTTCGACTTTTATGGGCGATAACGAAGACTATTTTGATGTCATTGAAGCGCTGAACGCGCTTTGCCCACGGGCGATTCCGGAGTATATTCAAATGATTTTCCTTGACACCGTGTGTGCCAATCCGGATAGACATACCAATAATTTTGGCCTTTTGCGTGATACCGAAAACGGAAAACTTTTAGGGCTTGCTCCTAACTTTGACAATAATATGGCGTTAATTGCAAGAGGTTATCCAGCAAAACCTAAAGCCAATGATGTGCTTGTTCGTCTTTTCTGCGATGTTTTGGAGGAGTATCCCGATTTTCGTAGATATTTACCTGAGATATCAGAAGAAACAGTTCGAGAAGTCATTGAGAATCTCCATATGCGCGTAAGATCACAAGCTGTAGTAGATATCGTGGTAGGTAGATACAATTTGATAAAATAAGATGAAACACGAAGGGATTTCCCAAGTAGATATTGACAAGCAAAACCGGAATCATTTTCGATTCCGGTTTTGCTTTTGCAATAGCGTATGGATTTACTCAAATACATTCAAATAAATGTCAATATGACCTTCATGATCAACGGTGATTTTGCTGATGATCTTTTTGAGGTCCGCATTGGTCATGTTGCGGATATCCGTGATATTTTCGATGTTGCGGAAGGTGTCGAGATATTTTTGCTTGATTTCTTCTTCGGAGGGCTTGTCCATGGAAAGTCTTTTGAGCTCATGCTCTAAACGCGGCAGTTCGTTTTTTATGTAGCCGATGCGTTCCTCTACTTCATTCATGGTGAGATAACCTTCCGTGAAAAGGGCAAGTGTTCTGTCTCGCGTTGCTTTTAATTCCGATATCTTTTTTTTCAAGGAATCCATGCTGTTTTCCGCGTTGCTGTTTGTTGCATATTGTTCGTGAAAAGTAGTGATCGCACGCTCGATCGTAGCCTCTTTATCCGTTAAAAGTGAAGAGAAGTACTCTTGAAGAAAGGTGATCAACTCATTTTCGTCCACGGAAACAGCATTTTTGCAAGTATCGGCACCGTGGCCGTTTCTGCCGGAGCAAACCCAGCGAACATAAGTGTTTTTGTAAGTCTTAACGACGCGGCGGAATGACCAACCGCATTCTTTGCATTTAATAAGAGTAGAAAACAAATATTTGTTGCTGTGGCGTTCTTTATTTTGATGAAAGTCTTGAGAGCGCTCGGCTAAAATGTCCTGTGCTTTTTGAAAAATTTCATCGGAAAGAATGCGCATCTCTTCGTTTTGCACAACGATGTGTTCGGAATTTTCTTTACGGACACGCTTGCTATTGGGAAAATTG
The DNA here is from genome assembly GCA_964466625.1 of uncultured Lachnospiraceae bacterium. Taxonomy (GTDB): domain Bacteria; phylum Bacillota; class Clostridia; order Oscillospirales; family CAG-272; genus QALR01. The sequence continues at coordinate 7,253 of CAYXQF010000049.1, forward strand.
ATGATTTCTTCTTTGCTATTGGTGATTTTTCCGATATAGATCGGATTACTGAGAATACGTGCAACGGCGGTGTTTGTCCATTTTTTTCCGCGTTTAGTTGTGATACCCATGCTGTTCAGCTTTTGTGCGATTTTCATGGTGCCATCGCCTTCTTCGATATACCAATAAAAGATATTTTTCACGATCGAGGCTTCTTTTTCATTGATATTCATGCGAAAGTATTCTTCTTCGATCTTATCATATCCGTAAACGAGATTTGGCACGCGCCCTTTTTGCGCGTTGAATTTTTTACTGAATTTGATGCGTTTCGAAATATTGTAGCTTTCCTCTTGTGCGATGGCACTCATGACTGCCAAAAGAAATTCACTATCACCCAGTGAATCCATTTGGCTGGATATGAATTGCACCTTGACGCCAATGGCTTTCAGATTACGGACGACTTCCAACGCATCGACAGTGTTGCGCGCAAAACGAGAGACATCTTTCACTAAAATCAGAGAAAAATTTCCCGCTTTGGCATCTGTAAGCATTTTTTGAAAATCTTCTCGTTTGTGAATCTTTGTGCCGGAGCGTCCGGGATCGGAGTAGATGTGGAGCAGATTATAATTCATTTTTTGCGCGTATTCTTCAAAAAATGTTTTTTGCGTTTCCAAACTATTTAATTGATCTCGCTTGTCCGTGGAAACGCGGCAGTAGGCGACTACGTTCATGTAGTCTCACCGCGTGAGGTCAGTGCCTCGTCCAATTTATTGATGTTTGATTTCAACAAGAGTGGGAGCACTCTTTCGGCAGTGACATTCATGGGATTAGGGTTGTGGATCTTGAAAATTAAGGGTGTTTTCATGAATAATACCTCCATTTATTTATATGTGATAGTTGCTATCCTATCTGATGATATTATGTAAGATGACTGACCTCGATAACATGACAATGATCTCACATAGGAGAGCAACATTTTATCTATCAAATATATTATGAAAGATAGAAATCGATTTTGCGGTATTTTTATGAGAAAATTTTGCAAAAAATGAAATTTTGTAGGAATGAACAAAACGAGTCATGGAGTTTTGTTTAAAGTGCGATGCTTGGAGCTGAAAAGGCTGGTTATTGCGTCGCTAAAAGACGGAATAACCAGCCATCTCATCATTTTAATGTGTTGAAGGCTTAAATTAATGGTTGACATTTTTGAAAAGTATGATACAATAACGAAAGAATCACCTTTTGCGAGGGAAATGCTTTTTTGAACTCACTTCGCACGAAGAGGGGATTCTTTTTCTCTTTACTGATATTTGAATAATATGATTTTTGATCTTAATCGAGCGTTCTAAGGAGATGGACATTCTTATGTTGATTTTATATTTATCACTAATCGAAAACGAATCCGATAAAATAGCTTTTGAGGATTTATATCATAAATACAAGGATGATGTCATGCGGCGAACGAGATATATCATGCGTAATGAGCATGACGGAGAAGATATGGCACAGGAAACGTGGACGTATGTCGCTAAGCGTTTTTCTAAACTTGATATACGAGATGCAGTGGTGTTCAGAAGTTATATTTTGATGGTTGCGAAGCATCTCTGCATCGATCATCTGCGCAAACGTAAAATAGAAATTGTGGCGGACGATCTGTCTGCGGAAGAAATGGATGCCCACGCAACCATTGATGATGATTGTCTTTTCCGAGAGGTATGTGCGAAAGACGCATCGCAAATATTGACTCAATGTCTAAGTGCGATTCGAGAAGAATATCGTGACGTTTTAAAGTTGCATTATTATCATGGGTGTAAGGTACGTGAGATCGCATCGGTGCTTCATCTATCGGAAAGCAATGTGAAACAGAGACTTGCACGCGGTAGAGCGCTGCTGGCGGAAAAAATAAAAGAAAAAGGCATGTTTTACGAGGAATAAAGATTAAGTATTCTCGCAAGCATGCTTTTTGATTTGCGAAAAAATATGATAACCCTTATAAGGAACTCCTTTTCCTCGACAATATTCTGAAAAGATGTATAATAAACTTATCAATTTGACAAGGAGACATTTTATGGAATATTTATTGTGCGAAACGGAAATGGTGATGGACGAAACTTGTGAGCGTGTGAAAACCTACGGTATCATATTGTTGACGGCGGAAAAAGAAATTTTCCGTGTACCCGATGTGAGTCCGAATAAAGATCATGTGAAGGATTTGGTGTTCCTATTGAACCAAAAAGAAGCTTCTGTGCTTCATTTCAGAGAAATCATAGATGATTTTCTTGGAAATGAAGAATTTTTTCAAAAAAATTGAAAAAATGTGTAACCAAAACAGGAGATTTTACGCTTTAAATAGTAGAAAGGCAAAAATCTTGCTTGGCTTGGGGAAAGGAGGTAAATTTCATATGATTAAGGGAGGGGTTTTTGAATCTTGAAAACGAATGATTGCGAAGATATCGTTTTCTTGTTTAGTGTCCATAAGAAAAATGGAAAAAGCCCTTTTTGTTTATTTTTTCGCAGATTCATGGTATAATCGTGATATCGCAGAAAAGAGGGATTGCTATGGCTGAAAATAAATATGTTCGCAATAAAACCATACGTGAAGCATTCGAGAAATTGGATGCTTGGGAAGAAAATCAATTGGATATAGATTCTACAGAGAAGATACACTATTCCGAGAAATACGAAAGGTACATGGCACGCTTGCTCCGTGCGCAAAAGAGACCTTGGTGGCAATACACAAATACCGTCGGGAAAAAGGTGGCGGTGATTGCGCTGGTCATTCTTTTGGCGTTTGGCGCATCCATGAGTGTTTCAGCCGTGCGAAAGCCCGTCGTGGAATTTATCGTCAACGTATATGAACGCTTTGTTGAGATATTCTTCGGGGAAGAGGACATCGCGGAAGCACCGTGCGAAATGGATACCATTTATACACTTGGGAAGGTGCCCGAGGGGTATGAGTTGGTGGAGTGTCAAAGTCGGAAACATTTTATTAGATTTATATGGGAAGATGATGAGGGGAATAGCATCAAATTCTCACAATGCGCTCTTATCAGCAAAGCAACGCAGGATTACGAAAATTCGGACTATGTAATTGTCGACAATGCTGGCATGAAAATAGTTTTAGTAGATAAGTTTGGAATAAAATCGTTATACTGGAATTCTGATGAGTATGCGTTTTCAATAGGCGCTCCAAGCAGTTATACTTTTGAGGAGTGTGTAATTTGGATAGAATCTATTATCGCAATGAATAAAAACGGATGAATATGCGAAGATGAAACGTAAAATTTATTTTTTGATTGCAGTAATTCTGGTTTTGGTCACGATTTTAAATTGTTCTGTTTGGGCAAGCGATGTGACCTTGTATAATAATAATACCTTGACGACGATCACAGCTTTTTCTATTTCTAATGATGGCACGGCAAATGTGTCTGTTATATATGAGGGTTATCCGAATATAACGACAGGTGCAACCATCAATATTACCATCAAAAAGCGTACCCTTTTGCTTTTTTGGAGTGAAGTTGTTTCGGATAGCATAACTGTTAGTGGTGAATCTTATGCGGAGGAATTTTATTACCAACTTGAAGACAAAGGCACATACAAGTGCAACGTGGAATACATCGTTTCCGGCACAGGCGGTGCGGACGATGTAATTCCTTTTGAAGATACCGCCGTGTACGAATGATCTCGACGCACATCGGGAAAGTTCGACAAAATTCGACAAAAGCCGACTCAAATTTGAGTCGGCTTTTCCATTTTTAAATTATTCTCTATGATCGATTAACCAGTATGCCACAGAGAGGTTGGTTCCGTAACTGATCTTGTCTAAGGTGTCCACGGTTACAGCTATTTTACCAAATTCGATGTTCTCGATGTGCCTTGAACTGAGATCACACAGCTCAGCCATTTCCTCTCTCGATAGATTGTTTTCCTTTCGAAATCCGATCATGTTGTAAGCAATGATCTCTCGTGATTCTTCCGCGATACCCTGCGGCAATGTTGTTTTTCTGAACATAAAATGTCCTCCTCAAATTATATTTTGGAGTTATCTCCTAAATATAAAGCGAGATGGTTACAATTTTAGGTATTTTTGACCATTCCATTTTTGTTACATCTGTATGTACGGTTGATTTGCTGATTCCAAATTTGACTGCCGCACGGCGCACGGTATCTTTGCTTTCGACGATATATTCTCCGAGTTTGATGGCTCGTTCTTCGACGATTCCTTTCAAAAGGATTTCCCTCCGTTCCTCTCAATATCGGTATCAATATATGAAGGAACGTGGTTGATTATGCGTAAATGAAGCAGAGGAATCTTTTGCGGCAATTTGAATATAATAAAAAGCGATAACAAAGCGTTTAACTTTGTTGTTGAGCATTAAAATCAAGCAAATGTCAGCATCTTTTTTTGTTTGACTCTAAAAAGCATGAAAAAATGACGATGATTTAAGCCGTCAAGATCGCTGAAAAGCGCACATGGAAAAAATTTTTTAAGCAGAAGTGAAAATGTTTTGATTTTCTCTTGCATTTTTTGTTTTTATATGATATCATAATGGTGCGAATCTATAGGGTGATATCTTTATGGCGATAACAAAGTTAAACGCTTTGCTATAGTTTTCCATTTGATTTTACTCGCAAAAACATTTCTATTATATTTTTTCAGGAGGATTTTACTGATGAACGATGTGAAAAAGATTCTCATTGCTGCCATCAGCGTAGTGCTCGTCGTTGCAATTGTAGCAGGCGTATCTATCGGTGTATTGGCAGGCACAGTTAACGGTATGAAAGATCAGATCGCAGACCTTAATCAGACCGTTGAAGCATTGCAGTCCGAAAACGACGCAATGAAAGCAGAAATCGCAGAAGCAACAGCAAACAATGAAAAGCTCGTTACTGCTGAAGATTTCGAAGCAAAGCTCGCTGCAGCAATCGGCGAACAGAACCAGACCATGCAGGCGCTTATTAGCACTGCGGTTAAAAACCAGATCGAAGAACTTGGCGTGGAAGGTCTTACTGAAGCGCAGGTAAAAGAGATCATCAATGCGGCTGTTGCAAATTGCATCACCGAAGATGAAGTGAATGAGCTTATTGCAAATTCTGATACAGGTCTTACCGAAGCACAGGTTAAGAAGCTTATCACCAATGCAAATGCAGGCTATCTTACATATGCTCAGATCGTAAATCTTATTGATGATAACATTTACGACCTCAGAAACTATCTTGAATCTGTTATCGCAGGCGTTCAAGACGGTCTTACAACCGTTCTTTATCTTGATGCTGAAGATGCTGTGAACGGCGTATATGTCATTGACGATGATGTGGTTGCTAATCTTGCGTCCGGTACTAGCGCCACTGTCTATGTGACCGGTGATTGGAGCGAAACTACTCTCATTATTGATGAAGATATTTCTAAAACATTTGTCATTTGGGTAAATGCGGACGTTGATAAGCTTATTGTTAACGCGGGTTATAGAATCAATATTAACAGACCTGTGAATACAGTGATCGTAAATGCTATCGGTTTGACTATTACTGTAAATGCAAATAGCGTTATTGACACATTGATTGCAGAAGATTGCGGCAATGAATCGACAAGAAACAACACTAAAGTAACAAACAATGGCGAAATCGGTGAATTTATTGACAATGCAGATGGCTATACCGTTACTATCGTAGGCAACAATCCTGAGTCTTGGACGATTGTTGACGGAAATGTGGAATATGCTATGTCCGATTATGGTGCAACTGTTACCATCAGCGGCGAAGGCGCAGTGGCAGACTCCGCTTTTAATAGTGACACTATGCTTAGTAAGGTAGTCATTGAAGAGGGCATTACCGCTATCGGTAATCGTTCTTTTAGAAATTGTGAAAATTTGACTTCTGTAACTCTTCCCGAAGGCTTGACATCTATTGGCTCCGGTGCATTCATGATGTGTCCTTCTTTGACATCTATCGTTATTCCCGAGGGTGTTACTACTATCGGGGATAATGCTTTTATAGAGTCTGCACTGACCTCCATTGAACTTCCTGAAAGCCTTGTTGAAATTGGTGAAAGCGGTATTCGCAACACCAATTTGACAAAAATCGTTATTCCTGAAGCTGTAACTTATATTGGTCGTTATGCATTCCGTGATAGCGAATCTTTGGAATATGTTTATATTCTTTGCGAAGATGCTGAGAATTTTACAATGGAACAGAATGCTTTTTATGATGTTGCAGGTGATGCTCCCGCTACTAAGATCTTTGTTGCGAATGAAGCAATGAAAGCAAAAATTGAGCTTCTGATTGCAAATGATACTTCTTTGGATCACATTACTGTGAAGCTTATCCAGAATGTTGAAGCAACACCCGATGATATCAGCAGTGTTCTCGAAAGTGTTGATGATGGTGCAATTGTAAATCTTAGCTCTGGCACTTTTACCATTCCCTCTTCCGCACAGGGCAAGACCTTGACTATCGTTGGTACCGAAGATACTAAGATTGATGTTACCAGCGGCCTTACTTATGTGAATGGTTCGAACATTACTTTTGAAGGTGTTACCATTCAAAGTGCACCTGCAGGCGCAGGCTATAGCAATGGTTTGGCGGATGCTGAGTATACCGTTTTCAACAACTGTGTAATCAACGGTACTCTTGGTCTTGACTACTCTTGCGAATTCAACAACTGCGAATTCAACATTGAAGGCAACTACTACAACGTTTGGACTTGGGGTGCAGGTACTGCTAAATTTACAGATTGCACATTCAATTGCGAAGGTAAAGCGCTTTTGGTTTATGCTAACGTTCTTGATAACGGCACTACCCACCAGACTGTAACGATTACGGGTTGTACATTTAACGACAATGGCGACGATACCGTTACCGGTAAAGCAGCAATCGAAATCACTAACACTTATACGCCCGTTAGAACTTATGACGTGATCATTACAGATACCGAAGTAAATGGCTTTGCTCAGACAGTTCCCGGTTCTGGCGATTTCAATGCTGCTTACGGTAGCGTTGAAGGCTCTGACATCGGTACTAACGTATGGGGCAACAAATGCAAACTTCCCAATACTCAGATCAACGTTGTTATCGACGGTGAAGATGTATATTAATTTTTGTTAATTCTCTCTCCTATAATCCTATATAAAAAAGAACTCGGCTTCGGCCGAGTTCTTTTTTTTGCGCCCTGTATCGCGCACTCCCTCCAATATAGAGTGATTTTGTAGTAATAAAGTAACAAACTTT
>CAYXQF010000050.1:0-14366 GCA_964466625.1 uncultured Lachnospiraceae bacterium
TTCGTGCCCTTTTGTGCCTTGTAGCGCAGCGGAAAGGAATGGTCATAACAATGAAGCAACAAGATATAGGACGCTTTATCGCAGAAAAACGGCGAGCAAGGAATCTTACACAGGAACAACTTGCTGAACTACTTGGTGTATCAAACAAAACCGTTTCTAAGTGGGAAACAGGAAAATCTATGCCAGATTATTCTATTGTTGAATCACTGTGTAAGGAGCTGAATATTACTATTTCCGAATTGATCGCGGCAAAGGAAAAAGAGTCTGAAAGCACACCGGTATATACTGAAGAACAAGTGGCTTTATTGTTATATAAAGCACAACAAATGGAGAATAAAAATCGCATTGCAATAAGCAAACCAATAAAAAAAGGAGTCACAATAGGATCCGTGTTGGCGATGATAATCAGCTACACAACTTGGAAATCGGTAGGATGGGAATCATTCACGGCTTAATGAGTTGGGGCTACATCATCTATTATTTGATTAGATACTGATCCTTCCCGATTTATCACATCACCCCCGATAGACTTCAAAAATCTATCGGGGGTTAATCATTTGTTTACTGCGGAGTAAATGCATCAAACCGACCGCTCTATGAGAATGCACCGTTTTGCGATTTCTCCGTTAAGAACATCCAATTCCCATCGAAGGCTTTCTTTATGCACTTACCTTTTTATCATGTTTTTCCTTTTCTTTTTTTGCTTTCCACTCCTCAAAATCACGCTTCCCTTCCACTGATTCAAAGAATGCGACTACGGCCGGATAGAAGGTACTGACGATAGCTTCAATCTCATGACGCGGGATTTCGGAGCGCGGTTTATATACCGCGCTTTTATCATGCATAAGCAATAGAAAGCGATAAATAAACTCTTTTATTAAACTCAATAACCATCACCTCTCATCTCTTTCCTTCGATCCCCATTCACCTGTCGCATACGTTGCCAATCGTTCAGAATCCTCAAAATCTCAGCTTCCATAGACTGCTAATGTTGACAAGCAACTTGCTGTTACTACTTTAAAGCGTCTACGTATATTCACACCTATTTTTGAATAAACTTTATCTGAATAAGTATTTGAGGTGGATTATGAAACGATCAATTGGACTTTGGCAACTGATGGGCTTTGCCGTAACATCGCTCGGCGGAACACTGTTGCATTTTTTATATGATTGGCTCGGCAAGGCGGCATGGATCGCACCGTTTTCGGGCGTGAACGAATCGACTTGGGAACACATGAAACTGCTCTTTTGGCCGATGTTTATCTTCGCCATCATTCAGAGCTTTTTCTTCAAGGACAGAAAGAACTTTTGGTGTATCAAGCTAAAAGGAATCGTTCTCGGTCTTTGCTTGATACCTGTTCTCTTTTACACTTATAACGGCGTGATCGGTCAGTCACCTGACTGGATTAACATCGCGATTTTCTTTATCTCCGCTGCGATTGCTTATATCTATGAAACTCGGCAGTTTAACAACGGCACAACTTCTTGCAAAAATCCCAAGATTGCTTTTTCTGTCCTCTGCGTTATTGCTGTCATGTTTGTTATCTTCACATTCGCTACGCCAGAGATCGGCATTTTCAAAGATCCCTTGACTGGGACTTACGGGATATAAAGTTAAGAGGCTTCGCTTTTTACAACGAGGCCTCTTTTTCTGTTGAAGTATTCACATTTTTATGATATACTATTTTTACAAGCCTTAGCTTGAATTTATTTTTTGGAGAATGCTGTTTGAAAAGAAACAACACCTTAGATCTTGCGGCGTAACCGAGAGGTTCCCTGCAATTTCGTAAAACCTCTCATAGAATTGATTCGTCACAATATATTGGAGGTAAATGAAAATGAAAAATTTGACGATACGTTTAGAAACAGAAAAAGACTACAGAGCCGTTGAAGAACTTACCCGTGAAGCATTTTGGAACGTCTACAAACCGGGTGCAGACGAGCATTATTTTGTCCACATGATGCGTTCGCACCCCGATTTTATTCCCCAACTCGCATTCGTACTTGAACTTGACGGCGAGATCGTCGGCAATATCATGTATACGAAAGCATGGCTTGAGGACGAAAATGGTAAGCGCAAAAAAATCCTTTCTTTCGGACCGCTTTGCGTTGCTCCCAAGTATCAGCGCCAGAAGCTCGGTAAGATTTTGATTGAGCACTCCTTTGAAGTAGCACGCAAGATGGGCTACGATGTGAACATCAATTTCGGCAATCCGGGCAACTATGTCAGCCGTGGATTTGTGAGCTGCAAAAAGAAAAACATCAGCTTTGTTGTCGATGGTAATTTTCCGACCGCGCTTCTCGTCGCAGAGCTTGTTTCCGGTGTGCTTGACGGCAGAAAGTGGCTGTATATTTCCTCTACTGCCGCCGATTGCTGTGAGGATATCGCCGCGGTCGAAGCTTTTGACGCGACTTTTCCTCCCAAAGAGAAAGCATGGAAGCCCAGTCAAGAGGAATTCTATATCTATAGTCATTCTTCGGTAGTTCGATAAACGTAAACAGCCGATGAGAAATCAAAAGATTTCTCATCGGCTTATTTTTATCTTTTCTTATAAATCACAAGTTCAGGATTCTCGCCGTTTGCTTCATAGGTACAAATAAGGATAAAGTCCATATTTGCTACGATACCAAAGCATCTCTCACCACCGAATTCGCATTCGAGTTGATTTCCAAGGTATGTAGCATTATCATCAAGGAATTTTACGATCTTACCATTCGGCAGACGGTATTCAAGATTGACATATCCGCCAACAAGAGCGCTAAGCTTTTCAAGTTTCGGCATTCCTTCCACGTTAAGAGCGTTGATTTCATCAATCAGTTTACTTTTGAATTCTTCAAATTTTTCTGCTCCGTCGAGGTTTTTATACTGTTTCCAATAGTCGAGCTTAGGAAGCAGCGCCTTCATATACGCGCGGACTTGTTCGGACGGAAATGCATCGTTTGCCATATGTGCTACACAGACTTCTATCAGATCGTCCATGTTATGATACATATATTCCCCATCGGCATAACACCATTTGCAGTATTCCTCATTGAAAAATCCATCGATTTCTTTGCTGATGTTTGAGTCCTCCAGCGGCATGCCGCAACATTGACAAACAAGCTGTCTTGGTGAACCGAGAAGCGTATTGATCGACACGTTAAATAACTGCGATAACAGCTTGAGTGTTTCTGTATTCGGTATCGTTTCTCCGTTTTCCCAACGGGATACCGCTTGTCTTGTTACAAAAATCTTTTCAGCAAGCTCCTCCTGTGAGAGCCCTTTTTTCGTTCTCAACTCATAAATTACGTCCTTTGTTTCCATACAATCACCGCCTTCATATACTTTGTCTTTATTATAACATATCGAAAAGATAATAACAAGCAACTTGCGGTTTCCCCCTCATTCCTTTGGCTAGCGCGACAAAAATTTTATAATGCCAAAAGCTCTTGACAAATCCCTCACAACGCAATATAATGGCGATGAAATACTGAATACGAGGTGGCTGTCCATGACAAATCTTCCGTTTCTTGACGCAAAATACATCAAAGCAGAAAAAACGCCCCTTGATTTTTCTCTTTATGATCCCATTCCGCTTTTCCGCAAGGAATTTGAAATCAATGAAGATATCAAAACCGCAAAAATTTATGTGCAAAGTCCCGGCTTTGCCACGTATTATCTCAACGGCAAAAATATCACAAAAGATATCTTCATAGCCATTTGAGAAGCGGCGAATATTATGACGCAAGAAAAGCAGATACTTCCTGGTTTTTTGTGGGTTACCGTGACCGTGAAACCATTCAAAAGCAGCTTGTCGCGGCAGTCATTCGGGACGAGCGAAAACTTACCTCCGGCATGGTTGGTGTACAATATCTTTATCATGCGCTTTCTGCCGCAGGCAGAGCAGATCTTGCCTATAAAATGATCACCGAAACGGAGCCGGGATACAGAACGTGGTTCCGTCACGGCGCCACCACCCTTTGGGAGCGTTGGGAAGGTGAGGACGACGGTTCTCACAATCATCATATGTTTGCAGGTGTCATCGCATGGTTCTATCGTAGTCTTCTCGGCATCATGCCGTCCGCTGATGCGCCCGGTTTTGAAAAGATCGAGCTTTGCCCGTCTTTTCTCGAGGAGCTTGGCTTTGTCAAAGGACATGTGGCCACGGTGCGCGGTCGCATCGAGGCGGCATGGCAATATGAAAACGACGGTTTCCGCTATACTGTCACACTGCCCAAAGGGGTAACGGCACATTTCCATGGTAAACCACTTACAGCAGGCAAAAATGAATTTTTTATCCCAAAAAAGGAGATAGGAAAATGAAAATTCTTGATAAAATAAAGGCAAAAGCCGAGAACAATATGGATTTCGAAGGTGTCACCGTTGCGTTTCTCGGTGATAGTGTCACGCAAGGCTGTTTTGAGCTTTCTGTCTTTGACAGACGTTCTTCCTATGAGCAATATTTTTCCGATATGATGGCATCGCTCTTTCCGACGGTACCCGTAAACATCATCAATGCAGGCATTGCCAGTGACAATGCACGCCGCGGTGCTTTGCGTGTGGGGCGAGATGTTCTTCGTCATGAGCCGGATCTGACCATCGTCTGCTATGGACTCAACGATTGCGGAGAAACACAGGAAAGCATCGACCGCTACGTGCATGCGCTCTCGGAAATTTTCGATCAGATCAAAAAAAGCGGCAGTGAACTGATCTTCATGACGCCAAACATGATGAACACCAAGCTCAGCCCCGATCTTACAGATCCGGAATTTATCAAAATCGCAACCGTGACCGCAAGAAAACAAACCTCCGGCATGTTTGATGCGCATATCGAAGCTGCAAAAGAACTTTGCCGTCAAAATGACATTCCCGTTTGCGACTGCTACGCGATTTGGAAAGCGCTGGATCATGGCGGCATTAACGTCACGAATCTTCTCGCCAACAGGATCAATCACCCAACACGTGAAATGAATCGCATTTTTGCTTACGAGCTGATCAAGACGATTTTTTTGACCGACGAAAACTGATTGTTTGCTAATAAAATAAGCATAGCGTTATACCGATTCAGGTATAACGCTATGCTTATTTTCGTTATTTCTTCACGCTTGAATTTTTCTTAGCGCTTTTCGGAATTGGAAGCTGAAAAGGATCGCCGTGAACGTGACCGCGATCACGTCAGCAATCGGCTCTGCCGTATAAACGCCGAGTGTCGGATCTTCCAGCAGATGCGGCATCAAATAGATCAAAGGCAAAAGTAGTACAAATTTTCTCACCACCGCAACGAGCACGGACGACGGCGCATTCCCCAGAGACACGAACGTCATCTGGCACGCGACCTGAATACCAAAGAGGAACATACCGCCAAAATAGATACGGATCACATGTTCCGTAAAATCAAGGAGCGTCGGAACGTCGGTGAACATCGCCGCAAACGCGCGAGGAAAGAGCATCACGCTCGTCCAAAGCGTGACGGAATAGACAAGGCAGGAGATCAGCAAAAGCTTAAAGGTCTTCTTGACTCTATCCGTATTTTTTGCGCCGTAGTTATAGCTCAAGATCGGCTGTGCGCCTTGCGCAATGCCCTGAAGCGGCAACATCGCAAATTGCATCACGCTCGTCAATATCGTCATGGCACCAACTGCCACGTCACCACCGTATCCAAGCAAAGAAGAATTGAAGCAAACGGAGATCACACTTTCACTTGCCTGCATAATAAACGTCGCCGAGCCAAGTGCCAAGCAAGGGAGTATAACTTTGGGAGATAGCGTGAAATTCTCTTTTTTGATGCGCAAAAGCGTTCTTTTTCCGCAAAGAAACGAGAGCACCCAACAACAGGAGATCGCCTGCGAAATAATCGTGGCGAGCGCCGCGCCGCGAACACCCATATCCAAGCCGTATATGAAGATGGGGTCGAGAATGATGTTCGCGATCGCACCAATGATGACGGAAAGCATGGAAGTTCTCGTAAAGCCTTGCGCGGAAATAAAGGAATTCATACCCAGCGTCAACTGAACAAAGATCGTTCCGAGCGCATATACGTTCATGTAATCCGCCGCATAAGAGATGGTATTTTCACTCGCGCCAAATGCGAGAAGCAGATCGCGATTCCAAATACATAAAGCCACCGTCAAAATCACGGAGAGTAAAATCTGCAAACCCAAGCAAGCGCCAAGTGTTTTTTCCGCGCTTTCCATATCTTTTTTACCCATAAAGATGGAAGCTCGCGGTGCGCCGCCGGAACCAACCAAAGCCGCAAACGCCGAAACGATCATGATCAGCGGCATACATACCCCCACACCCGTTAAGGCAAGATCACCGATCTCAGGCATGCGGCCGATATAAATGCGGTCAACGATATTATAAAGCATATTGATCAGCTGTGCCATCACCGTGGGCAATGCTAACCGAAACAGCAGTTTTCCGATCGGTGCTGTGCCGAGCATTTCTTTTTGATTTTGCATTTTTCGAACCTTCTCTGAATTTTTATTTATTTCTGCTTTTTCGTCTGATCTCGCGTCCGACACGCGTCAAAAGGATCACACCAAGTGTGGCTGTGAGCATGTTCACACCGACAAAATTCACCCAGATACCGTCAAGTCCGAAGTTCCAAAGCGCACCGAGTATGATCACAGGGAAAACAAACGCCGTACAAACGGACATCGTTGTTGCCAAAGCAGGCTTTTCGATGGCGCTGAAGAAGCCTTGTGTCGTCACACCAAACCATCGGAACAAATATGCAAAGCAGAAAAGTCGGATCGCGCGCGTGGATTCAGCCAAAAGCATCGCGTCCTCACCATTCACAAAGAGCGATGCAACCGTACCCGGGAAGAAAAACAGAAGCGCCGTGGAAACAAGTCCGACGATGCCGGTACCGATATAACCGCATTTAACGATCTTTTTCACTCTGTCATAGCTTTCCGCGCCCCAGTTATAGCCGATCGCAGGAGAAAGCGAATCGCTGATACCATAGAGAAGCGGCCAACAGAAGTCACTCGCATACATCAGAACGGCATATACGGCAACTGCCGTGGTGCCGCCGTTTTCACCCCAAGTCTGCACGCCGAGTGTCATCAAGGAAATATTCATCAAAATAGAGGTGATACGTCCCGAAACGTTATTCAAAAATACAGGCGAACCGCAAGCGGCGATCTCCTTGAACATTCTGAAATGAAATTTCGGCTTTTGGAATTGCAACAGCGTTTTGCGTCGCAAAAACGGAACCATCGCAACAAAGGAGCATAGACACATGGAGATCGACGTGGCAAGCGCCGAGCCGACAACGTCCATTTCAAGACCGATCAGGAAAAAGGTCAGAAGTCCGAGCGTGGCAAGATTGGAGCATACGTTGATCACCATGCTCGTTTTAACGTAGCCGCTGATGCGTAGGTAGTTATCCATCGCAAAGAAAATAGACGAAAGCGGACTGCAAAGTGCGCAGGTGCGCAGATAACGCACGGAAGCATCGAGCAAAACGTCGTCCGCGCCCATCATACGGCAAAGCGGTTCCGCCGCCAAAAACATCACCGTACCCATAATAAGAGCAGTGATGAAGATCATCACAACGGAGCAGGAAAAGATGTTGTTTGCCGTTTTATTGTCTTTTTTGCCGAGAGAAATGGAGATCGGCACCGATGCACCGACACCGATCAGATCGGCAAGCGAAAAATTGATCATCACAAGAGGCATTGCGATATTCACCGCCGCAAAGGCACCCTCGCCCAGCTTTTGTCCGATAAAAGCACCCTCAATGATGCTATAGATCGACATGGCAAACATGCTGACCATGCCGGGCAATGCCACAATAAAAAAGAGCTTCCACGGTATCATCGTGGCATACATCGTTTCTGTGTCACGTTTCATATGATCTCCCCCTCTAAAATATCAAGTGTTATATTCGATAAACCACATAAAAATGATTGCTTTATTTCATAATACAACCAGTATACCACAAAACGTTCCTCTTTTCAATTCCATTTATTTTTTTATGTGCCATATAAATCAATAAAAAAGGGCTGACCGAAGTCACCCTCTTGGTTTTTTGTTTCTTAAAGGATCGCATTGACAAAACCAACGATCAAAGCTGCCGCCGCAAGGATACGGGCGATCTTTTGCTGTTTTTCGCTCTTTTTGCCGATCAGCGAAAGCACGATGGCACCGACAGATGCAAGAGCAGTCAGCACACCGAAAAAGATTTGTGTCGTAAACCAACCGCCAAGTCCGATGCGCAGAGCGATGGAAGAAACGCACAAGCCAAGCGCCGCCATAATTTTGCGCAATGCGACGAATGCTGTAAAGCCCGTATCGATCACCTTTTGTCCGTTTTGAACCTCTATCGTTCGGGAAAGATACGCGTTTTCCCGCATCACCTCGGCATAAAGCGCATAGGAGACAAGGAGGATCACCGACGCGATGATGACCACCCACAGCGGTACCTCGGACCAACCGAAACGGCGATCCAGCCCCGCGATGACAAAGCCCACGATAAACAAAAGTCCCGAAAGCGCGACAACGTCCTTTTGCATCTTCTCTTTTTCCTTCGCGCCAAGGCGCTTTTCCAAAAGATCGGGCGCTTTGATCAGAAGGACGATACCCAGTATCAGCATCGGCACAAACAAAAGCCCGATAAAAAGCCACCCTCCCGTATAAGAAAAGCCGCCTGCCGGGAGAAAGAGCATGTGATATTTATCGTATCGGATATCTTCCGATTTTTCTTAAAGATTATAGTATTTTTCAAATTCCGCAGGGTGAGGGATCTTCGAAAGCTCACTGCATTCGGCGCGTTTTGCCTTGATGAAGTTTTCCAGAAGTGCTTCGGGGAAAACACCGCCTGCGGTCAGATAGTCGTGATCCTTTTCCAAAGCATCAAGTGCTTCGGGGAGCGACGCGGGAAGATGATGCAGCTTTGCTTTTTCTTCTTCGCTGAGGTGATAAAGATTCATATCGTAAGGACCCCAGCCGTTTGCATGCGGATCGATCTTATTTTTGATGCCGTCAAGACCTGCCATGAGGATCGCCGCATAGCAGAAATACGGGTTGCAGGTCGCATCGGGATTGCGAAGCTCAAAGCGGCGCTTATCGGGCGATTTCGCATACGCGGGAATACGAATGACCGCACTGCGGTTCGACGTTGCATAGCCGACCGTCACAGGCGCTTCAAAGCCGGGAACAAGTCGCTTAAAGGAGTTCGTGCTGGGGTTGGTCAGTGCGCAAAGGGACGCGATGTGCTTCAAGAGACCACCCATGAAATAATGCGCGGTTTCACTCAGATGCGCGTAGCCGCCATCATCGGAAAAGACAGGCTCGCCGTCCTTCAGAAGGAGCATATGCACGTGCATACCGCTGCCCGCTTCGCCGTAGATGGGTTTGGGCATAAAGGTCGCCGTTTTGCCGTATTTCAGTGCGGTATTGTGAATGATATATTTGATCATCATCGTGGCGTCTGCCATTTCGGACATCTTGCCAAGCTGCGGTTCGATCTCAAACTGACCGGAAGCGGCAACCTCGGGGTGATGATAATTGATCTCAATGCCCATTGCCTTCATCAAAAGGCACATTTCACTGCGGCATTCATAAGCCACGTCAAAAGGCTTTGCGATGTGATAGTTCTTCTGTTTCGGAACGACAACGCCTTTGCCCTCCGTAGCGCTGTTCCAATAAGACTGTTTCGCGTCAAGCTCAACACCGATATGCTTTCCGCTGACCTCCCAGCCCACCTGATCAAAAAGATAAAATTCAAATTCGGGCAGGATCAGCATCGTATCCGCGATGCCGAGATCGTTCATATATTTTTCCGCCGCAAGCACAATGTTTCGCGGATATTGCGGAAGCGGACGGTTTTCGGGACTATCAATAATCATGGCGTTACCCGTCATGGAGAGTGTGGGGATCTCGCAGAAAGGATCAATCACAGCGGTGTCGGGATCGGGAATGAAGACCATATCACTTTTTTCCACCACAGCATAGCCGTAATTGGAAGCATCAAAGCCGATGCCGTTTTTCATGGTTTCCTCCGAAAAATTTTCGGCAAGGATCGTTACGTGGCGATATTGACCGTGAATATCCACCATTTTGAAATCAACCATTTTAATACCTTTTTCTTTGATCAGATCCATGATCTGCTGAACACTTTTAGCCATAAAAATACTCCTTTATATGCATAAATTGATACCCTTATTATAGCAATTTTTTTCCTCACGGTCAATATCCCGTTGAAATCTTTCCTTATTCATGTTATAATGATGCGTAACACAAAAAAAGAAAAGGAGATGTCGCATGAAAAAGAAGCTCACCATCGGCATTTTGGCGCACGTGGACGCAGGAAAGACCACGCTTTCCGAAGCGCTTCTCTATCAATGCGGAAAGATCCGCACGCTCGGCCGTGTCGACCATAAAAATACGTATCTCGACACGCACGCCGTGGAACGAGAGCGCGGCATCACCGTTTTTTCCAAGCAAGCGCGCTTTTCCACCGCGCATTGTGATTTCATTCTGCTCGACACCCCCGGACACGTCGATTTTTCTGCGGAAACGGAGCGCACGCTGGCACTTCTCGATTATGCGATCCTTGTCATCAGCGCGCCTGACGGCGTACAAAATCATACGCGCACACTGTGGCAGCTACTTGCGTTTTATGAAATTCCCACCTTTATTTTCGTCAACAAGACTGATATTTCCATTAAGCTTTGCGAGGACGTGGAAAAAGAACTGACGAAAGCACTCTCCCCCTATTGCGTGGCATTTTACGAAAAAGGCACCACGGCAGAACGCGATGAAAAGCTGGCGCTCTGCCACGAAAGCTTACTCGAAACGTTTCTTTCGGGTGAGCCGATCGCCGACGAAGAGATCGCGCGGCTTGTCAGCGAGCGCAGGCTTTTCCCTTGTCTTTTCGGTTCTGCACTGCGAATGATCGGCATTGATTTTCTTTTGGATATGCTCGATCGTCTGACACCGTCCCCCGTTTATGACGAAAACGTCTTCGGTGCCAAGGTCTATAAGATCGCGCACGTCGGCACGATGCGCCTCACATATATGAAGATCACGGGTGGTACGCTCACCGCGCGCGATGAGCTTTGCTATCTTTCCGCCGACGGCAAAAAGATCACGGAAAAAGCCAATCAGCTCCGCTTGTATTCGGGCGATAAATTTGATCAGGCAGACAGCGTTTCAGCAGGCGAGATCGTTGCTGTCAGCGGCCTTTCGTCGACCTACGTCGGGCAAGGACTGGGTGCTGAAAGCGACACCTGCAAGCCGATTCTGGAACCCGTACTTTCTTATCGTATCCATCTGCCACCCGAATGTGATCCCGTCCTTTATTTCCCGAAGCTCAAGGATCTGGAGGAAGAAGAACCTTCTTTGCATCTTCTTTGGAATGAAGAACTGCGTCAGATCGAAGCACGCCTCATGGGCGATATGCAGATCGACCTTTTGAAAAGGTTGATCACGGAACGCTTCTCCGTCACTTGTGAGCTGGACGCAGGAAAAATCCTATATAAAGAAAAGATCGCGGAAAAAACCATCGGCGTCGGTCATTTTGAGCCGCTTCGCCATTATGCGGAGGTACAGCTCCTCATGGAGCCGCAACCCAAAGGCACAGGGCTTATTTTTGACACCGATCTCCCCGAAAACAGTCTGGACACCAACTGGCAAAGACTGATCCTTTCCCATTTATACGAAAAAGCACATCGCGGCACCTTGATCGGCGCACTTTTGACAGATACGAAGATCACGCTCGTCGCAGGCAAAGCACACCTCAAGCACACCGAAGGCGGCGATTTCCGCGAGGCAACCTTGCGCGCCGTGCGCCATGGCTTGATGAAGGCAGGCTGTGTGCTTTTGGAACCTTATTATAAATTCCGTCTGGAAGTTCCGAGTGCAAGTGTCGGACGCGCGATGGCAGATTTGCAAACGAGATCTGCCACGTTCGAGATCGAAGCCGCGGACGGTGAGATGACCGTTTTGCAAGGCAGAGCACCCGTTTCCGAGCTACACGGCTACACCGCGGAGCTCATCTCCTATACGCGCGGTGCAGGCAGACTTTCCTGCATCGCGGACGGCTATGAGTCCTGCCACAACGAGGGAGAGATCGTGGAAGCTTTCGGATATGATCCCGAAGCGGATCTGGAAAATACGCCTCATTCCGTTTTCTGTGCGCATGGCGCGGGATTTGTCGTGCCTTGGTACGAGGTGGACGATTATAAGCATCTCGATGCGGAAGCCGCGCTGCGTGACACAAGCGAAACGATGATCCCCAAGGTTTCGGGGCTCGCGAAACGATATGAACTGAGCGAGGAAGAAGTGGAAGCCATCATGATGCGTGAATTCGGCCCGATCCGCCGCAAGCAATACAGCGAACCCAAAATCATCGTGGCAGGAAACGGCGAAAGAAAACCGAAGAAAAAGGTAACGAAGCCGCAAAAGCGCCTTTTGATCCTCGACGGCTACAACGTCATTCACTCATGGGAAAATTTAAGTGCGATTGCCAAAGTGGATCTGGAGCAAGCACGCAATACGCTGATTGATATTCTCATCAATTATATCGCCTTCACCAAAACGGAGATCGTGCTGGTCTTTGATGCTTATCGCGTAAAAGACGGCAGGGGCTCGGATCTCACCAAAGACGGTCTGCGCGTGGTCTTCACCAAGCAAGACGAAACGGCAGATACTTACATTGAAAAAATGATGAGCGCCCTCGGTCCCAACTATAATATCGGCGTCGTGACAGGCGACCGACTTTTGCAATATTCCGCCGTCGGTTCGGGCATTTTGCGCATGACCACGAAGGAATTTGAAGCGGAAGTCACTCGTGTGGGCAACGAGATCACGGATTTCGTCCATAAGCTCACGGAAAAGCGCTGAAAACAAAAAGCGGCAAAGCTGATTTTGCGCAATTTCCTATAGATAAAAAACTACCGTAAAAATGTTACGGTAGTTTTTCTATCTTCACGTCCCAAAAGCCAAAGGTCATGCGGCGGAAAACTTTTTTATATGCCGTGACATCAAGGCTTTTTTCCGTGGAAAACACGCGAAACGTTCCGCCGATCTCCTCGATATCATAGCCCGTATCAAAAAAGCCGTTTTTCTCATAAAAACGCATGCGGCACACACGCTCCTCGTAATTTTCCGCATTTTCGTCCGGAGGCTCAATGTTGAGGATCACCGTCTTGCCCTTTTCTTTCATCTGTGAGAGGATCGCGGAGCCCACGCCTTGCCCACGCAATGACTCGCAAACAGCAAAAAAGAGCACGAATAATATCTCCCCTGCCGTGACGGTATATGTAAATCCGCAAAACTTGTCACCCTCAAAATATGCCGTACACATAACACCCCTTTGCACGGTGAGAAACCGCAAAACACAAAAAGGAAGCCGCTCTTCCTTGGGAAATGCCGCCCGATAAAGCGCTTTCACCTTTTTTCCCGCGCGCTTATTTTTCGCTATATTCATCTCCTGAAAACGCATCGTTATCTCCTTCTCCTAACACTTTGATCATCAACAGTATAGCACAAAAAATCATGACTTTCAATCGGTGGAAAATGAAAAACTATAGACAAAACGAAAACGGTGTGATATGATAAACATATAGTTTTTTACGGCGACCGCCTCAAAAAATTTCATTTTTTCTGAAAAATGTTGAATTTTCAACAGACAAATGGGAAATATTGTGGTAGAATGTATCCGTTAAGATAAAAAACATCATTTTTGGAGGAATTATTATATGTTTATTACAAACGACATCAAATACATCGGCGTTAACGACCACAAAGTAGACCTTTTTGAAGGTCAATACATCGTACCGAACGGCATGGCATACAATTCTTACGTCATCATGGACGAAAAGATCGCCGTCATGGATACCGTTGACGCAAACTTCACCGAAGAATGGCTCGGCAACCTCAAAACCACCCTCGCGGGAAAAACCCCCGATTATCTCGTCATTCAACACATGGAGCCTGACCACTCCGCAAACATCGTAAACTTTATCAATGTATATCCCGAAGCAAAGATCGTATCTTCCGCGAAGGCTTTCGCTATGATGAAAAACTTCTTCGGCACAGATTTTGCGGATAAACAGATCGTTGTGGGAGAAGGCAGCACACTTGCTCTTGGTACACACGAGCTTACTTTCGTGACAGCACCCATGGTGCATTGGCCGGAAGTTGTCGTAACTTACGATAGCCATGACAAGGTTCTCTTCTCCGCAGACGGCTTTGGCAAGTTCGGCGCACTGGACGCAGAAGAGGATTGGGCTTGCGAAGCAAGACGCTACTACATCGGCATTGTCGGCAAATACGGCGCACAGGTGCAGGCATTGCTCAAAAAAGCGGCAGGTCTTGATATTCAGATCATCTGCCCGCTCCATGGTCCCATTCTCACAGAAAACCTCGGCTA
>CAYXQF010000051.1:0-3358 GCA_964466625.1 uncultured Lachnospiraceae bacterium
TCTCGGCGGAATCGATATTCAGATCCTCGGTATCGGTCAGAACGGTCATATCGGTTTCAATGAACCCGACGATTTCCTCTATGCGGAAACTCACGTTACCGATCTTACGGAAAATACCATTGCTGTAAACTCCCGTTTCTTTGCAAGCATTGACGAAGTGCCGAAGAAAGCAATCACCATGGGTCTTGGCAACATTTTGAAAGCAAAAAAGATCCTTCTTCTCATCAATGGCAAAGCAAAACATGACATTCTTCACACTTTGCTTGAAGGCAATATCACAACAAAAGTTCCGGCTTCTTTCCTCAAAGCACACCCCAACGTAGTGATCATCTGTGATAAAGAAGCTTACGGTGAATAAGAATGGCATTGATTGAGATTAAATTTGCTTCCGAGGTCCTCGGAATGCAAACAAGCATCAACGTGATCGTTCCGCAAAAAAGCACCAAAGGCGAAATCGGCATCGAAAATGCTGCAAAAGATGAAAAATATAAAACTCTTCTGCTTTTGCATGGGCTCAGCGACGATAATTCCATTTGGTTGCGCAGAACAGCGATCGAACGTTATGCGACAGAACTTGGCATTGCAGTCGTTATGCCGAGTGCTGAAAGAAGCTTTTACACCGACATGAAATACGGTGACAAATACTACACGTATATCAGCGAAGAAGTGCTTCGCATCGCAAGAGAATTTTTGCCGCTTTCCGATAAGAGAGAAGATAACTTCGTGATGGGCAACTCCATGGGTGGTTACGGCGCGATGAAGATTGCGATGAAAAATCCCGATAAATTTGAAGCTGCTGTTGGACTTTCCTCCGTTGCGGATATCAAAGAATCTATGGGAAGACACGAAAATCTTCGCCGCGTGATCTTTGGGGAAGATGAAATTCCTGCCGATGAGGATCTCTTTGCTATTGCGGAAAGCACGAGCGCCAATGATATAAAGCCGAGAATTTTCATGATCGAAGGTACGCGCGATTTTATGTATGACACGAATATCGCACTCAAAGAAAAATTTGAAACTTTGACATATGATTATCGTTATATGGAAGCGCCGGGCGGACACACTTGGGCTTTCTGGGATAAATATATTCTCACTGCGCTGAATTGGCTTTTGAAAAAAGAAGAAAAATAAAAAAGATTGTTATTTCAATTGGGAGGTGCAAGCCTCCCAATTTTCAAATCGTTACATAAGGAGAATCCGTTATGTTAAAAAACATCAAATTCATGGACGAGGATACCCGTGCAAGAAAATATTTTGCTCCCGAAAAGATTCTTTTAAAGAAAGGTGACGTTAAAAGAGAAGATCGCCTTTTGACTTATCGTTATCGCCATATCCACGGTGGTGCGCGCGCGATTTTGACTACGACTGCCACGGAAAAAGCCGGAATTCTCTTTGACTTTGGAACCGAAATCCATGGTGGTATTTCCATTGGTATCCACACAATGACCTCACCCAAAGCGATTTTCCGCCTTTCTTTTGGGGAATCTGCAGGAGAGGCGCTCTCTCATATCGGTGAAAAAGGCGCTTGCAATGATCATAGTCCTCGCGATTTTGAGATCATTTTGCCGGCATATTCTTTGACAGAACACGGCTGGACAGGCTTTCGTTTTCTTTATCTGGAGCTTATCAGCGAAGGAGAAGTTCATGTAAAAACGGTGCAAGCGGTTGCGATCTATCAGCCTTATGAATATATCGGTAGCTTCGAGTGCAATGACGAGAAACTGAATCGCATTTATGACACTGCCGCATACACTTGTCACCTTTGTATTCAAAATGAGCTTTGGGACGGTATCAAGCGTGACCGCATGATCTGGATCGGAGATATGTCGCCCGAAATGAAGACGATCAAATACGTGTTCGGTGATATTCCGCAGATCTACAGCGGACTTGCCCTGACGGCAAAAACAGCGGAACTACCGACATGGATCAACTACATTGCTACCTATTCACTTTGGTGGCTGGTAATTCTTGATGAATGGTGCTTCTATACGGGAAATTATACATATCTGAATGAACAAAAAGAATACATCATCAATCTGACAGAACAAGTTCTTGCCAATATTGATGAAAACGGCATTTTTACAGCAAGTGACTTTATTGACTGGCCGTCCAAAGATTTTCCTTCCGCAAAAGCAGGCACGAAAGGACTTCTAAAAATGTGTCTTGATGCGTGTGTGCGCATGCATGAATATTTTGGCAATGCGCAGCTTTCGGAAAAATGCCGCAAAGCTTGCGAAATCGTTTCGAAAAAGAAAGAAGATTGCGGAGAGCTAAAGCAGATCGCGGCGCTTTTGCTTCTCAACGATCTTCACGATGAGAACTGCATCAAACGCTTGCAAACCGGTGGCGCGGAAGGCTTTTCCACCTTTATGAGCTACTATATCCTTACCGCTATGACAAAATGCTGTTCGGCAGAGGAAACACTTGATGCGCTGAAAACGTATTACGGCGCGATGCTGGATCTCGGCGCGACTACGTTCTGGGAAGATTTTGATATGAAGTGGGTGGAAAATGCTTGCCGTCTTGATGAGATCTGTCCCGAGGGAAAGAGTGATATTCATGGAGATAACGGCAAATATTGTTATATCGGATATCGCCACAGTCTTTGTCACGGTTGGGCTTCAGGACCGGTGCCTTTCCTTACGGAATACGTTCTTGGCGTGGATATCATGGAAGCAGGCTGCAAAAAGATCCGCATCAAACCGAATCTCGGATATCTTTCCTATGCGAAGGGAAGTATTGCAACACCTTACGGAAAAGTGCTCATTTCTCACGAAAAAAATGCAGACGGAACGATTTCTACGCATGTTGACGCACCGAAAGGGATCGAGATCATTTGCGAATAAATATCAACTTGAATGCCATCTTTCACATAAAAGCAAATCGAATTTTGTATAAAATATCCTATTGACAAGAAAAGATATTCATGCTATAATAGCAACAATATCAATGAACAAAAGTAGTAGCACGGAGAGTTGCTTTCTCAGAGAGTCGGCGGTGGTGTGAGTCCGATAAAGAGACGCTGTGTGAATGGATTTGTGAGATGTCAGGTGAAATTGAGAAAAAGTAGCTGCGACCGTCGGCACCGCGTTAAGGGGCAGAGGTATGATTGTACCTTGATCAAAGGCAGATTTATCTGTAAATTCAGGTGGCACCACGAGTCATTCGTCCTGAACGCGAATCCTCCGCGTTCAGGACTTTTTTGTTTTTTACATAGAAATATAAGGAGGAATCCGAGATGAAAAATTATGACGTATATTTGCCGTCTTATTCGATCGGCGATGACGTTTACCGTGAAATCCCTGCCGTTTGCGCACCGTTTGGCAAAAAAGCAATCATCATCGGCGGCAAGAGAGCG
>CAYXQF010000051.1:3368-13523 GCA_964466625.1 uncultured Lachnospiraceae bacterium
AGATTTTGAAATACACAAAAGAAAATATAGATGTTTTGGACATTCGATGGTATGGCGGCGAAGCAAGCTGCGAAAATGTTGCCATGCTGGAGTCATTGGAAAGTGTAAAAAATGCGGATATGATCTTTGCGGTGGGTGGTGGAAAAGCACTCGATACATGCAAAGCACTCGGCGAAAATATCGGGAAACCCGTCTTTGCGTTTCCGACGATTGCTTCTACTTGCGCGGCAACAACGGCAGTTTCCATCATGTATCACCCCGACGGTTCTTTTAAAGCTCCGTATTTCTTGAAAACACCGCCCAAGCATGCGTTTATTCATACGGGTATCTTGGCGAAAGCACCTCATCAATATCTTTGGGCAGGCATGGGTGATACTTACGCAAAATATTTTGAATCCACAATGTCTTCACGCGGAGAAAATCTTACACATTATCATGCTCTTGGCGTGACCACGAGCAGCATGTGTCTTTCTCCGATCTTGGAATACGGAAAAGCGGCGCTGGACGCGAACAAAGAAGGGAAAGTAACAGACGCGTTCGAAGAAGTTGTCCTCGCTGTGATCGTCACAACGGGTATTGCTTCCATTCTTCTGACGAAAGAAAAAAAGATCGACTACAATACGGGTCTTGCTCATGCGATCTTTTATTCGTTGACAAGCGATAAAAACATCGAAGAAAATCATCTCCATGGCGAGGTTGTCGGCTTCGGCGTTCTGGTTCTTCTGCTTGTGGACGGTCAAAAAGAGATGTTCCAAAGACTTTTTGATTTTCACGAGAGTGTGGGACTCCCGACTTGTCTTGCTGACATCGAATGTGATGTAGGTCGCATCGCGATGATCGCAAAAGCGGCGTGCAATATGCACGATATCGACCATAATCCTTATCCGATCACGGAAGATATGGTCATCACAGCGCTGGAAACGCTTGAAAATTATCATACACGAAAGGAATTTTAATCATGAAAAAATCTATTAAACTTTTGGCAATTCTTTTGATACTTTCTATTTGCTCCGCATTTCTTTTCTCTTGCGGCACTTCCAAAGAATATAAGTTTGGCGTTATTTTGCAAATCGAAAACGGTGCGTTCACCGATATGCGCGACGGTATCCTTGACGCTTTGAACGCGGCAGGTTATACCGAAGAGAATACAGAATTTGTTGTGAAATGCGCGCAAGGTGACACGACGGCACTTTCCACGATCGCTTCCGAAATGGACGATGGCACTTATACCGCTGTATTTACGATCGCAACTGCGGCGACACAGCAGTTTGTAAATCTCGGTTCCGATACTCCTTGTTTCTTCTGTGCGGTTTCTGATCCGCTCGCGGCAAAGGTCGTTACAAGTTTTGATGCTCCTGATAAAAATGCGACAGGCACTTCTAACGCCATTCCCGTATCTGAAATTTTCGCTCTTGCGGATAAACTGACACCCGGTATTGAAAAATACGGCATTATTTACTGCACCAGCCAAACAAACGCTGTCAGCACCGCAAATGCTGCTATTGAATTTTTGCAGAATAACAACATTGCTTACGAAGTTCGTACCGTCACCGAATCTGCAGACGTGAAAACAGCAACGGAATCTTTGATTTCGGCAGGTGTGGAAGCAATCTTCATTCCCAATGACCAGATCGTTCAGGCAAGCATCACTTCTTTGGTGGAAGCATGCCGTGAAAATCAGATCCCTACTTACTGCTCCTCTGCAACCACGGTAAATTCCGGTTGTTTTGCAACACTCGCGATCGATGACCATGGCATCGGTGAAAAAACCGTTGCAATGGCGCTTGAATATCTGAAAAACGGTAAAGCGATCAGCGAAATTCCCACGATCGTTGTCGATATTGACGCTTGCTCCGTAAACTCCACAACCGCATCTTTGATCGGCGTGACCATTCCTGATGATATCGGTTACGAAGTGGAATACTTTGAATAATATAAAGGATTTCTGAAATCACTATGCAATATTACATTACTGCGCTTCAGGAAGGCTTGCTTTATGGTATTCTTGCTATCGGCATTTTTATCAGCCTTCGTATTTTAAATATTCCTGACCTCACAGCAGAGGGAAGCTTCGGCATTGGCTGTGCGGCAGCTGCCGTCAGCGCTACGGCAGGACTTGGACTTTTCTCCTTGCCGATCGCCATGATTTCCGGTGCGCTTGCAGGTCTTGTGACAGCGCTTCTGCAAACGAAACTTCGTGTTCACCCGGTAATTTCCGGCATCATTACGATGAGTGCCGCCTATTCGGTAAAATTGATCATTATGAAAAACACGACGAACGTAGCGCTTGGCGATGCATCGTTTTTCAAATCGTTGCGCACGTTGCTTGACGGAGCTGATGCCATGACCAAAAAGATCGTTGCTTGCGCGGTCAGTCTTTTGATCGCAGGGGCGGTTGTTCTTCTTGTAATCTGGTTTTTCAGTACGCACACAGGTATGTGTATCCGCGCAACGGGTGACAACCCTGAAATGGTCAGTGCTTCCTCTATCAATGCTGATATGGAAAAGGTGATCGGACTTTGTGTTTCCAACGCTTTGATCGGTCTTGCAGGCGGTCTTGTCGCACATTACAACGGTTATTCCGACGTTTCCTCGTCAAACGGTATTCTTGTTTATGGTCTTGCAGCTGTTATCATTGGTGAGGCAATCATCGGCAGAAGAGGGGTTACCGTCGGCATTATTTCGGCGGTTCTTGGTTCTGTGGTTTATAAGTTGATCGTTGCTGTTGTCATTGACTTCAATCTTTTCGGCGTTTACAGCGCTAACTTGATGAAGCTGATGTGTGCGGTTATTGTTGCGATCACGCTCAGTATCCCTGAAATCAAAAAACTTCTTGCAAAAAGAAAACTTTTGAAGGAGGCAAAACGCAATGCTTGAAATCAAAAATGCCTCAAAAACCTTTCTCAAGGGAACTCCCAACGAGCACACCGCGCTTGACGGATTGAATCTTTCCTTAAAAGACGGTGAATTCGTGACTATGATCGGTTCCAACGGCGCCGGAAAGAGCACACTTTTCAACGCAATTTGCGGAACGTTTCTTCTCGATGGAGGTAAAATTGAGCTTGACGGTAAAGATATCACATTTTTGCCCGAACACAAACGCGCAAAAGTCATCGGCAGAGTGTTCCAGGATCCGATGAAGGGAACTGCACCCAACATGACAATTGCCGAAAATCTGGCACTTGCTTATGCCCGTGTGCATCACGGCGCGCTCAGTCCCGCGATCAATAAAAAAGATATGAATCTTTTCCGTGAGCGTTTGGCTTATTACAATATGGGCTTGGAAGATCGAATGAAAACCAAGGTTGGGCTTCTTTCGGGTGGACAAAGACAAGTCGTGACACTCCTCATGTGTACGCTGACTGTTCCGAAGCTTCTGCTTCTTGATGAACATACAGCGGCGCTGGATCCCGCAACGGCTGAAAACGTGATGAGGATCACAAAAGAGATCGTTGCGGAAAATCATATCACCACCATGATGATCACACACAATATTTCTTCAGCGCTTTCGACAGGAGATCGCACGGTTATGCTGGACAAAGGCAAGATCATGCTTGATCTTTCGGGAGAGAAGCGAGAGGGGCTTACCGTGACGGATCTTTTGAGTCTTTATTCGGAAAAACTGGATAACGACAGAATGCTTTTTTCATAAATTTTATCAGGAGAACGCAGTTTTTGCGTTCTCCGCTTTTTTGTAGCTGTTTCTTGTTTACAAAACAAGAAAGACTATAACCGAAACAAATAACCGAAATTGCCATATTGTATTGTTTTGGTAAAACAATACAAAAAAATAAAGATTCTTTTGAACTTTCTGTTTATTTTTCAGGTGAAATACTTGATTTTGCGATTCCGTTATGGTACAATCATGGTATGATTTTTTTGAAAATCGGCGAATATTTCAGAGGTATAACCATGAAGCGTTTGATGAACGTTATGTATCTTATAAACATCGCGGTGCAATCTTTTTTCAACCTTCTTCTGCCCATCGGGCTTATGATCTTTTTTTCATGGCTTTTGACGTCGAAGCTCGGTGTTGGACAATGGATCTATATTGTATTGATCCTGCTAGGCGTTGTTGTGGGATTTATCTCGATGATTCGGTTTATTCTGACTGCAATGGCAGGGCTTGAGCGGTTGGAAAATGAACAAAAAAATAAAAAATGAGGAGGGTGTATGCAAAAGAAAAATCTACCTTTTTCCGAATATGCGATCCTTACGGTCGGAGAAGCGATCGTTTCGTTGATCGTGATTGGAATCTATTTGGCGATCGACAAATTTTCCTATCAAGTCGTAACCGGTGTTTTGCTTGGCAGTATCGTTACGATCTTCAACTTCGTTTTTCTTTCCGTTGCGGTCAATCGCGCTGTCGATAACGTCATGGCACTTCGCGGAAATCAGGAACTTGATGAAGAAGAAGCGGGAAAATTTGCCGCGGAACATTCAGCTAAGATCCAGCAGGCCGTCAAAGCATCTTATATCGTTCGTATGCTCGTGATGCTTGCGGCACTTGTCGCAGCGTTTTTGCTTGATTGGTTTGATGTAATCGCGACGCTGGTACCGCTCATTATGTTCCGCCCGATTATCACACTTGGCGAATTTTTCAGAAAAAAGAAAGAGGGTGATAAATAAATGGATCTTTCGGTAACAGGCCCTAAAATATACTATACGATCCCGATCTTAGGCGGCATCAATATTACACAAACAATGGTTACTTTGCTTGCCGTTACCATCATTTTGATTGTAGCAAGCTATTTTTTGACAAGAAATCTGAAAAAACGCCCCCATGGTTTGCAGGTTATCGTTGAGAAGCTTGTTTCGATGCTTTACGATCTTGTGGAAGACACGATGGGAAAACACAATTCTCATTTCACCCCGTTTATCGGAACGATCTTTCTTTCATCTATCCTTGGAACACTGCTCGGTATGACACAGATCTTCCGCTCCGCAACGGCGGATCTTTCCGTAACACTTGCGTGGGCGATCGTCACGACTTTGCTCGTATGGTATTTCAACATCAAAAACTTCGGTTTCAAAGCTTGGCTCAAGGGCTTCACAGAGCCGATCGTCGTCATGACGCCGATGAACATTGTCAGTGAGATCGCAACGCCGATTTCCATGGCATTCCGTCATTTCGGCAACGTTGCAGGCGGTTCGGTTTTGACTGCACTTGTTTACGCGGCACTCGCTGCTTTGACAAGTTTTGTTTTCGGTTGGCTTCCCGATGCCATTGTTGCGGTGATACCGCCCGTTTTGCAGATTGGTATTCCGGCATTTTTGTCGATCTATTTCGATTTGTTCTCGGGATTTGTTCAGGCACTTGTATTCTCTCTGCTTACCATGGTTTATATCGGCGCGGTAAATCCGCCGCCCCCCGAAAAAATAAAAGCGGAAGAATCGGAATCAAATCAAAATTAAAAATAAAAAATATTTTATCAATTTTTCAGGAGGAAAATTTTTATGGAAACAGCTATTGTTGCAGCAGCAAGAGCACTTAGTGCAGGTCTTTGCATGGGTCTTGGCGCGATTGGTCCCGCGCTCGGTGAAGGTAACGCCGTTGGTAAGGCACTCGAAGCGATGGCTCGTCAGCCCGAAATGGCAAGCACCCTTCGTACTAACATGATCCTTGGTTGTGCGATCACGGAAACCACGGGTATTTACTCTCTCGTTGTATCCTTGCTTCTCATGTTCATGAAGATCAGCTGATCTTATAAACCAATGAATAAAGGAGGACACAGAGGATATGCCTATACTTGACGCATTTGAATCCTTTGTCGGTGTCAATTTTTGGACGATGATCTTCGCTTGGTGTAACCTTGCGATTCTCTATTTCTTCCTTCGTAAGCTTCTTTTTGTCCCCGTCAAGAAAATGATCGACACAAGACAAAAAGAGATCGACGATATGTACGCAAACGCGGAAAATTCTCAACAAGCCGCAATGACACTCAAAGCGGAATATGAGGAAAAGATGGAGCGTGCAAACGAAGAGAGCGAAGAAATACTGAAGAAGGCAGTTCGTCGCGCACAGCTTCGCGAAGAAGATATTCTTCGTGAGGCAAATGATAAAGCCGTTCGCACTTTGAAGCGTGCGGAAGAGCAGGTGGAACTGGAAAAGAAACGTGCGATCAATGAAGTGAAAGATGAAGTTTCCGATATGGCGATCGGTATTGCCGCCGCCGTCATCGAACGCGACATCAACAAAGAGGAACATACCGCTTTGATCGACG
Organism: uncultured Lachnospiraceae bacterium; assembly: GCA_964466625.1. GTDB lineage: Bacteria > Bacillota > Clostridia > Oscillospirales > CAG-272 > QALR01. The sequence goes on from CAYXQF010000051.1 coordinate 9,593, forward strand.
ATTTCATCAAAAACATGGGTGACGAAGCATGACAGACGCAAAAGAATATGGAAAAGCGCTTTTTCTTCTGACGGAAGAAGAAGGCATTACAGAAACCGTTCTTGCGGATCTTCATATCGCCAAAGATGCCATGCTGCAAAATCCACAATATGAAAAATTGCTGGACACACCCGCTCTTGCCAAAAGCGAAAAAATCGCATTGATTGATCAAGCATTTTCTGCGCTTAATGCAATTCTTGTTAATTTTTTAAAGATCCTTTGCGAAAAACGCGCTGTTCATCTTTTGCCCAAAGCCGCTGATTCTTATTTTTCATTGTATGATGAATCTCGTGGCATCGAGCGCGTGGAAGCTGTGACAGCGGTTGCCATGACGCAAGCACAAATTGCGGCAATGACGAAAAAGCTGGAATCGCAAACGGGTAAAAAGATCATCATAAAAAACACCATTGACAAAACCATTCTCGGCGGCGTGAAATTGCGTTATGCGGGAATTCAGCTTGACGGCTCTGTGCAAAAGCGACTTGAAAGCTTTGAAAAGAGCTTGAAGAATATTGTAATTTAATTGAATCCATAGATAAAGTTGGTGATAAGATGCAGTCTAAATTAGATGACATCAGCAAGATTATAAAAGAACAGATTAAAAACTATTCCAATCAAACAAAGCAGGACGAGATTGGCTACGTTATTTCTGTTGGTGACGGTATTTCCAAAGTTCATGGTATTGAAAAATGCAAAGCAAACGAGCTTTTGGAGTTTGCCAACGGAACTTATGGTATGGCACTGAACTTGGAAGAAACGTTTGTAAGCGCAGTACTTCTCGGCAATGATGTCGGTATCAGCGAGGGAAGCGTTGTCAAACGCACAGGACGAGTCGTTTCCGTACCCGTCGGTGAAAAGCTCATCGGCAGAGTCATCAATGCACTCGGTCAGCCTATTGATGCGAAAGGTCCCATTGAAGCAGTGGAATATAGCCCGATCGAAAGAAAAGCTTACGGTATTATTGAAAGAAAGTCCGTTTCTGTGCCGCTTCAAACGGGAATCAAGGCGATCGACTCCATGATTCCGATCGGAAGAGGTCAGCGTGAGCTTATCATTGGTGACCGCCAAACGGGTAAGACCGTGATCGCTACTGATACGATCATTAACCAAAAAGGCAAAGACGTTATTTGTATTTACGTTGCAATTGGTCAAAAACAATCTACCGTTACCAACGTAGTAGATACACTTTATAAAAACGGTGCGATGGATTACACCATCGTTGTCTGTGCTACAGCCTCCGACTCCGCACCGCTCCAGTATATCGCGCCTTACTCCGGTTGTGCGATGGGCGAATATTTCATGGACAAAGGCAAAGACGTGCTTATCATCTATGACGATCTTTCCAAGCATGCGGTGGCTTATCGCGCGCTCTCTCTTCTGATCCGCAGACCGCCGGGCAGAGAAGCATACCCGGGCGATGTTTTCTATCTCCATTCTCGTCTTTTGGAACGCGCTGCTCGCCTTGCTCCCGAATGCGGTGGCGGCTCGCTCACAGCGCTTCCCATCATTGAAACGCAGGCAGGTGACGTTTCTGCGTATATTCCAACGAACGTGATCTCTATCACAGACGGACAGATCTTCTTGGAAACCGAGCTTTTCCATGCAGGTGTACGTCCCGCCGTAAACCCCGGTATCTCCGTATCCCGTGTTGGCGGCAGTGCGCAGATCAAAGCAATGAAAAAAGTTTCGGGTACTTTGAAGCTTCTTTATTCGCAGTATCGTGAATTGCAGGGCTTTGCACAATTCGGCTCCGATCTTGACGCAGATACCAAAGCGCGTTTGGAACAAGGTCAGCGCATCGTGGAAGTTCTCAAGCAGGATAGAAACTCTCCGATGGCTGTCGAGCTTCAGGTCGCTATCATTTACGCCGTTGTCAATAACTTGCTGAAGGATATTGAGATTTCGGATATTCGTGCCTTCGAACAGGAGCTTTGCGAATATTTGGTTGCAACCAAAGAAGAACTTTTGGCATCTATTCGAGATACGGGTACACTTAACGATGAAACAACAGAGGAACTTCGTGCAGCAATTCTTGCTTGCAAAGAAAAGTTTCTCGCAAAAGCATAAAGGAGTGGTCGTATGGCAGGCGCATCTATGAATGATATCAAGGCGCGCATGAAAAGCGTGCAGAGCACCATGCAGATCACCAAAGCCATGGAGCTTGTTGCCACTTCAAAGCTTCGCCGCGCAAAGGAAAAAGTTGAAAAAGCACGCCCTTTCTCCGACACGCTCAAAAAAGCGATCAATTTGATCGAAAGCTTTTCGGAAAATCAAAAATCCGTTTGGTCAGCACCGCATAGCGGAGCAAAAACGTTATTTCTTGTGATTGCAGGTGACAGAGGCCTTGCTGGGGGATATAACTCCAATATTTTCCGCATGACAGAAACACTATCTCAATCTGCGGATGACGTTTTTTTACCGGTCGGAAAAAAAGCGCTTGAATATTACCGTCACAGAAATAAACCGATCTACACGCAAAGCTATGAGTGTGTTGCAGACATTCGTGTTGGTGAATCGCTGGCAATGTCATCTTTGATATGTGAAAGCTTTAAAAACGGCGAATTTGACCGTGTGGTCTTGGTTTATACAAAATTTGTTTCCATGATCTCCCAGGTTCCCGTGTACGAAACGCTGTTGCCGCTCCAATCGGACGATAACACTTCGATGAGTAGTGATCCGATCTTCGGCGGCGATCCGGAAGAGATTTTGGATAAGATCGTTCCCGAATATGTGGGCGGTATTCTGTACACCTCTGCTTGTGAAGCTTTGGCATCGGAATCCGGATCAAGAAGAAGTGCCATGAATTCCGCAAACAAAAACGCAAGTGAAATGATCGACAACTTGATGCTCAGCTATAACCGCGCGCGTCAAGCGGTGATCACACAAGAGATCACAGAAATCGTATCCGGCGCGGAAGCGCTGTAAAAATAGTTTTCAGGCAGAATTTTACATAAATTTTGCCCAAGAAAGGAAAGCAAGCAGATGGAAAAGAACATCGGCAAGGTCATACAGATCATCGGACCTGTTCTTGACATAAAATTTGAAAACGGACATTTACCGAATCTTCTCAATGCGATCGAGATCATGCATGACGGCAAAAAAGTTGTCTGCGAGGTTGCCAATCAGCTCGGAGATGATATCGTAAGATGTATTGCGATGTCTTCGACAGACGGTATGTCCCGTGGCATGGACGCTGTGGATACGGGTATGGGTATTACGGTGCCCGTTGGTGAAGAAACGCTTGGCCGTATCTTCAATATCCTTGGCGAAGCCGTAGATAATAAGCCCGATCCTGAAAATGCGGAAAAATGGTGTATCCACCGTGATCCCCCTTCCTATTCCGAGCAGGAAGGTACAACGGAAATTTTGGAAACGGGTATTAAAGTCGTTGACTTGATCGCACCTTATGCCAAAGGCGGTAAAATCGGCCTTTTTGGCGGCGCGGGTGTAGGTAAGACCGTCCTTATTATGGAGCTTATCAACAACATCGCAAAACAGCATGGCGGTCTTTCCGTTTTCACGGGCGTTGGTGAACGCACGCGTGAAGGCAACGACCTTTACAATGAAATGAAAGAATCGGGCGTTCTCTCCAAGACCGCACTCGTTTACGGTCAGATGAATGAACCGCCCGGCGCAAGAATGAGAGTTGCGCTCTCCGGACTTACCATGGCGGAATATTTCCGTGACAAGGAAGGTCAGGATGTGCTACTCTTCATCGATAATATTTACCGATTCACACAGGCAGGCTCTGAAGTTTCCGCGCTTCTCGGACGTATGCCGTCTGCGGTTGGTTATCAGCCGACACTAGCGACGGAAATGGGTGTTTTGCAGGAAAGAATCACTTCTACAAAAAAAGGTTCCATCACCTCTGTTCAAGCTGTTTACGTCCCTG
>CAYXQF010000052.1:0-13338 GCA_964466625.1 uncultured Lachnospiraceae bacterium
GAAACACCGCGCAGCGGATATTCTTCCCCATTCAAAATAAATCCCCGGTCCGCGTCGATCTCATAAGAGCGGCAACCAAACCGCACAGACACGGTGTCCAAAATTTCATCGTTCTCCCAAAGCTCCGCGCGAAGCGTATAAAGATAGGGATCCTTTTTGCCATGCCAGAGATGCACGTTTGATACGTGCAAGGTCACCGCTTTTTCATCGGTCAAAGCGGAAGAAAGAAGTTCCCCATCGCAGTCGAACACAGCATAGCTGATTTTTTGCCCCTCTTTTTCCCCCGAAACGGAAACGTTCACCTTGACTTTGGCATCGTTCCCCATAACCGTCGGCGTGACGTAAACACCTTCACTGCCAAATTCATCAAGCGAAAAATGCGAATCCTCCACACAGATCACATTCACGTCGCGGTAAAGTCCCCCGTAAAACGTGAAATCCGCTACCTGCGGATAGACCGTTTCATTTGCCGAATTATCCACGGTGATGACAAGAAGATTTTCCTCTGCGAGCGCGTCGGTGATCTCGGTGCGCCACAAGGAATAGCCACCGTCATGATGCGCAAGCTTTTTTCCGTTCAAATAAACGTCTGCCGAGGAATTGGCGCCACCGAGTTCCAGATAATAGCGCTTTGCCACGGGAAGATCTGCTTTTTCGAAAGCTTTCGCATAATAGCAAAGTCCTCGGTAATAATCATTACTGCCGTCCTGCCCGTCGATCGCATTCCACGTATGCGGCAAATTAACAAAATACCAGTCCTTCGGCATTTCACGCGGAAGTGCCGTTGCGGTTTTCGTGAATGCCCATTTTTTGTTCAAAGAATAAACTGTTCTCATTTTATTTCCTCCTGATTTGAAAATTAAGCTTTCCGTCCAAGCTCTTCATTCATTTGTCGCAGCTTTTTTCGATTGATCGGATAGATCCATGCGAGTCCGATGCCCTGCAAAAGCGCACCAAAAAGATAAAGTGCCGCTACCAAAAAGCGCATTCGCATCGCCACGGTGTCCGTTTGCGCACCTTTGTTTTCTCCGATATAACCAAGTGCCGTCATCACGATCAGCACAAGCGCAGGTCCAAGCCCCTGCGCCAGCTTACGGAAAAAGGAATGCATGGAAAAAACGACACCATCCTCACGCTTTCCCGTTTGCCATTCGTGAAAATCAATCGCGTCACCCATCAGCGCCCAGCTCACCGTACTGAAAATACCCACGCCCAAATTGTTAAGAAACTGACACAAAACGTAAAGAAGCATGCCGTTTTTGTCGGGCGTGATCGGCAAAACAAGCATCAGAATACTTGCCGCAATGCTGACGAGCGCACCGAAAACCGCGACTTCCTTTTTGCCGAATTTCGTCACGGTTTTGCGCGCCAGCGGCGCAAAAACAAGCACAGGAAGCATCGCGATCACCTGCACGATGCCCGACGCGTCAATATTATCAAAATAAGACTGAAAAAGTACCGTGACGGCAAGAGCAGAGCCGTTAACCGCGAGAAACATGCCCATTACTGCAATTGTCACCCCAACGGCAGCGCGGTTTTTTAGAAAGCTTTTCATGGCAAACAAAATATTTCTGCGTTTCTTTTCCGGCGGCGCCTCTTGGAGTTTTTCTCGCACAACTGTCGTGTGGATCATATATTGAAACGCAAAAAAGCCGATCGTACCCATCACAAGCGCCGCAACAAATACGCGTTCACCGATCAAGTTATTTTGATCGTCATATAAAATAAACGGAAGCAATAACGCAGGGAGCATATTGCCGACAAGAGCGCCGATGGAGCGCCACGCGGAAAGCGAAGCTCTGTCCGCAGGATCCGCCGAAATCAAAGGCAAAAGTGAACCGTACGGCACGTTGGTCACGGTATAAAAGGCGTCCCAGATAACATACCCTGCGACAAAAATGATACCCTGCACCCACAACGGCGCACTTGGCACAGGAATAAAACTAATGGCACTACCCACCACAAGTCCGATGGAACCAAGCCACATATATGCTAAAAATTTATTTCGTTTATAGGTTCTTCTGTCCGCATCAATGATCGTACCGATCAGCGGATCACCGACAGCATTCCAAAGCTGAACGGCAATAAGAAGCAAAGAATACCAAAGCTCAAGTCCCATAAATTGTGTCCAGAAAACTGCCATAGTGCTTTTGAGCGCATAGCTCATACTACAGCCGATATCCCCCACCGCATAGGAAAGGCTATCTCGAATCCCGAATTTCCGATATCCACTGATATCTGTTTGCGGGGATTTTTTCATGATTTTATCCTCTTTTCGTAAGAAATTGACGTCAACGCTAAAATTGTCGAAACGCTTATATTCAGTATGCCCCGGGCTGTCACAATTCTTTCCGTTAATTTGAAAATACTTTTTCATATTTTTCACAACAAATTTAATTTATCACAGAAAAGCAATTATCCTATTGACTTTTTTGCATCAAAGTGATATACTACCAAATCGGTGTGTTCACCAAACAAAACTATTTTTAATACTAATGAAAGAAGGCGCTCTTTTATGTCACAGACAGCAAGTATTCTCTTGAGTCTTTCCATCGCTTTGCTTGCAGGTCTTCTCCTTTCCAGACTTGCGAAAAAAATTCAGCTCCCCGCAGTAACCGCGTATCTTGTTGCAGGTGTCTTGATCGGTCCTTTCCTGCTCGGCGCGCTTAATATTCCCGGCATTGGGATCACAACCGAACAGCTTCAAGGCTTCGGTATCATTTCTGATGTTGCTCTCGGCTTCATTGCTTTCGCAATGGGTAACGAATTCCGTCTTGCCGAACTGAAAAAAATCGGTAAACAGGCAACTGTCATCGGCATTTTCCAGGCAGTCTTTACTTGCCTTACCGTTGACGTCATTTTGATCGCCCTGCATTTCATCATGCCCGATAAACTTTCTCTCTCTGCAGCGATCGTTCTCGGTGCCGTTGCGACAGCAACTGCTCCCGCAGCAACCCTCATGGTCGTTCGTCAATATAAAGCGAAAGGTCCTTTGACCAACATCTTGCTCCCCGTTGTAGCACTTGATGACGCAGTTGGTCTTGTCGTTTTCGCGATTTCCTTCGGTATCGCAAAATCTATCAGCACAGGTACTGTGGATATCCTCTCCGTTATCCTTGAACCGCTTCTTGAAGTTGTTCTCTCCCTCGCTCTCGGCTTCATCATGGGTCTTCTCTTCACTCTTTGTGAAAAGTTCTTCTTCTCCAGAAGTAAACGTATGGCGATCACCGTCACCTTCGTTTTGATGACTGTTGCTATCTCTTGCCTCAAGTTCAATATCGGCGGTATCCACATCGGCTTCTCTTCTCTTCTCGCATGCATGATGCTCGGTACAGTCTTCTGCAACATCTGTGATTTCTCCGAAGAACTCATGGACAGAGCGGACAGATGGACAGCTCCTATTCTCGTTCTCTTCTTCGTTATCAGCGGTGCAGAACTTGAACTTTCCGTATTTGCGAACATCGCCGTTGTCATCATCGGTGTCGTTTACATTGCAGCTCGCTCCCTTGGTAAATACTTCGGCGCAGGCATCAGCGCAAGAATGACTAAATGTGATCCCAATATCATTAAGTATCTTGGCATCACCCTTCTTCCCCAGGCTGGCGTTGCACTCGGTATGGCGATCAAAGCTACCGAACTCGGATCGGATGGTGCGATCGTTCGTAACATCACCCTCTTTGCAGTACTTATTTATGAAATCGTTGGTCCCTTCCTCACCAAAGTTTGCCTCACAAAAGCAGGCGACATCAAAGCAGAAGGCAAGACCAATGCCAGAGCGGAACACGCAGCAAAGAAAGCGGCAGAAAAAGCTGCTCTCGAAGCAAACAAAAACGCTTAATAAAAACAAAAATACCTCTTATGCCTTTGCATGAGAGGTATTTCTTTATATATTTGTTTGAACCTTTTCGCTTCGGTGAAGTGATCCCGACGATTTCAAACAAAACTTACCGTACATAGAAAAGCACCCGTGTAAAACGGGTGCTTTTTGATATTACACAGTAGCGTTATTACGAATCAGATACAATTCTCCTTTTTTGAAACGGGAAATAAAATCCAGCTCGTCCTTGATCGGTTCGGGTGATTTCATGCCGCCCAAAAGCTTTTGTGCTCCCGCATGATGATTATCCGTTCCCGAAAAAGCAGGCAAGCCGTAATTCCCGGCATATTGCTCCGCCATATCATTTTCAAACGGCGTGCGGCAAGCGTTATAAACCTCTACCCCATGCACGTGTCTGGGAAACAGACGGATATGATCGATATACGCCGCTTCACGAAACGGGTGTGCGTGAATGATCAAAGCACCGGCTTCGGAGAGATAAGAAAGCTGTACGGAACGCTTCATATTTTCAATTTCAGGGTGCGCAAGGAACCATTCTTTATCCAGTCCATAGATCAAAAAATCCGTTCCTCCGTACGTCATTTCCACGCCGCAAAAGACATCAATTCCAAGTTCTTTTCCGATACGAACGCCTTCTTCATAATCCGAAAAATAAAAATGAATTCTCTCTTCATACGGCAAAGAACGGTCAATGTTGATATTTCCGTCCAAAAAATGATTGGTGATGAAAACGCCGTCATAACCGAAATTAAGATACGCCTCCAGCGTCTGTCTTACTGTTGCGTGCGCACATTTGCTGACGGGAAACGTATGCAAATGCGTTTCATATAAATAAAAATCCTTTTCTTTTTTCATCGTCTACCTCCCAAAACAGTCGATCAAGTCGGAAATTCATTTTCTTTGATATAATGAATAAGTGCCTGCATGCTCGCAGTAAGCCATTTATTTTTGTGATAGATAAGCTGCTTCCAGATGTCCGCATTCATATCGGAAACATTCAGATACACAAGCTTACCTTCCTCCACCTTCTTTTTGGTGACAAGCTCCGGTAAAAAGGAAACGCCAATACCGCTTTCCAAAATCGTCGTGATGATATCCGTACGGCCAATCTCCAAAATCGGAAGAATCTCCAACGATTCTTTGGCAAAAGCTTCATCTAAAATACGGCGGTAACCGATATTTTTCTCTGTCAAAATGAAAGGAAATTTCGCAACGTCACAAAGATGAAGCTCCCCCATTTTTGCGTAAGGAGAATTTGCACCGGTCACAAAATGCATTTTGATCGGAGCTTCTTGCGCGATGACGTAATCACTGTGATAAACGTGCGTGTCCAGCGTTAACATCAGATCCGCCTCGTTGTGATCGAGCATATGGAACATCGCGTCCGTATCTGCCGTTATAAATTTCAAGGAAATTCCCGGATAACGGTGATAAAAATCCACGTAATTGCTGGTCACCATGTCTTCACAGACAGAGTCCGGTGTCACAACGCGCAAAAAACCGCTAAGCGCATGCGGCACGGTTCGCTTTTGGTTAAATTCATCGGTAAGATACCGAATCTGCTTTGCGAATTCCAAAAGCTCCTTGCCCTTTTCCGTTAAAGTGATCGTATGATTGATACGTTCAAAAAGCAAGCAGTCCATTTCATTTTCCAGTTGTTTAATCTGAAAAGAAACGGTCGATTGCGAATAATCCAGTGCTTTTGCGGCTTTTGTAAAACTATTCAGTTCCGCTACCTGCACAAACGTGATCAGATTTCGTATTTCCATATTTTCTCCCCGTCATCGAATATTTCGATACTACCCATTCAAAAATTTCATTTGACCGATGACTAATTTTATTATATACTATAGATATAAAAAATGCAATCCCAATGGAGGAAAAAATGCCTGAAATTAAGTTTTATAATAGAGCTCCTGTGCCCATGGAAATGCACAAGGTAAAAATCGTACAAAAGCTCAATCTCCTGCCCGCAAAGCAGCGCCTTGCAAAAATGCGCGACGCAGGTTTCAATACCTTCCTTCTTCACAATAGCGATATCTTCATGGATATGCTCACCGACTCCGGTGTCAATGCCATGAGCGACAACATGCAGTCCGCAATGCTCCGCGCAGACGACGCTTACGCAGGAAGTGAAACCTTCTATCGCATGCAGAAAAAGCTCGAAGAGATCTTCGGTATTAGCTATCTGCTCCCCACCCACCAGGGTCGCGCTTGCGAACATATCCTTTCCCAACATCTCGTAAAACCCGGCAATTGCGTCATCATGAACTATCACTTCACCACCTCCAAAGCGCACATCACACGCCTTGGCGGTCACGTAGAAGAGCTCGTTTGTGACGAAGGTTTGATTCCCAAGAGCGATCTTCCCTTCAAAGGCAACATTGACCTTAACAAAGTACGCGCTTGCATCGAAAAAGAAGGTGCTGACAACATCGCATACATGCGTCTGGAAGCAGGCACCAACCTGATCGGCGGTCAGCCTATCTCCTATGAAAACATGAAGGAAGCAACCACGATCGCAAAAGAAAACGGTATTCTCACCGTTCTCGATGCTTCTTTGCTCCAGGACAACCTTTATTTCATCAAAACACGCGAAGAATCCATGAAAAACAGATCTGTTGCTGAGATCACCAAAATGATCGCTGATCTTTTCGACGTGATCTATTTCTCCGGCAGAAAATTCGGTTTCGGCAGAGGCGGCGGTATTCTCGTTCGTGAAGAAAATCTTTTCCACGAGATGGAAGATTACATCACCATGTTTGAAGGCTTTCTCACATACGGCGGTATGTCCGTCAAAGAAATGGAAGCGATGATCGTTGGTTTTGAAGAAACCATGGATATCGATACCATCTCTCAGGGTCCGCAGTTCATTGCGCACTGCGTTCGTGAGCTCGATAGCCTTGGCGTTCCGATGATCACCCCCGGCGGCGGTCTTGGCGCGCACATCGACGCAAGACAGGTCGTTTCTCACATTCCTTCTCATGAGTATCCCGCAGGCTCTCTCGTTGCCGCACTTTATCTTTGCGGTGGTATCCGCGGTATGGAACGCGGTACGCTTTCTGAAGAACGCAATCCCGACGGCACTGAACATATCGCATCCGTTGAAATGGTTCGTTTGGCATTCCCACGCCGCGTATTCACACTTTCTCAGACAGAATACGTTATCGACCGTGTGAAATGGCTCTACGATCACCGTCATCTCATCGGCGGTCTTCGTTTCGTTCATGAACCCAAGACACTTCGTTTCTTCACAGGTAAACTCGAACCTGTTTCCGATTGGCCCGAAAAGCTCATGGAAGCTTACATTGCTGATTTCGGTGAAGATCAGTAATCACATCAAAAACAAAAGCCATCACAATTTGTGATGGCTTTTATTCATACATGCAGATATCTTTTTTATCAAGTTATCAAGGAATCTGAAATTAATATCGCCGTTTGATTGCAATTCTCACGAATTGATGATATAATAAAAATAATCTCTTGAACTTCGGAGGCTTCTTTATGGAAAATACAAAAGAAATGTTTGAAAAACTCGGTCTTACCGAAAAAAACGGGGTCTTGACACCCGACCAGATCAAAGCGGTCAAAGCGCTTGGCTGTCTACGTGACAAACGCTATGAAGATATATTTAACGTCCGTGTCATCACAGGAAACGGCAAGATCACGGCAGCAAAACAAAAGATCATCGCAGAAGCGGCTGAAAAATTTGGTTCTGCTGAAGTAGCCATGACCACACGTCTTACCATCGAGATCCAAGGCGTTCCTTATGATAAGATCCCTGCATTGATCGAATTTTTGCAAGCACACGATCTGCAAACCGGTGGTACAGGCACAAAAGTGCGCCCCATCGTTTCCTGCAAAGGTACGACTTGTGTATTCGGTTTGATTGATACATACGGTCTTTCGGAAAAGATCCATAAAAAATTCTATCTTGGTCATCGAGAAACCATACTTCCCCACAAATTCAAAATCGCCGTCGGCGGTTGCCCCAATAACTGCGTGAAGCCCGACCTCAATGACGTTGGCATCATCGGTCAGCGCATGATCGTGCCGAATCTCGAAAAATGTCGCGGCTGTAAGAAATGTTTCATCGAAATGAACTGTCCGATGAAAGCCTCAAGCGTTAAGGACGGCAAGGTCTTTAAGGATCCTGCAATTTGCAACCGGTGCGGCAGATGCTTCAAAAAATGTCCTTTCGGTGTATTCGACGAATGCACCGTAGGCTATAAGATCTGCATCGGCGGCAGATGGGGCAAAAAGTGCGCAATGGGCAGACCGCTCTCGCACATTTTCACTTCCGAAGAAGAAGTGCTTTCCACAGTAGAACGCGCACTCATTCTCTTCCGTGATGAAGGGATCAAAGGCGAACGCTTTGCTGACACCATCGCGCGCCTCGGCTTTGATTACGTGGAAGCAAAATTGCTTGAGGGTGTATGTTAAAAAGATATCTTTTCCTTTTTTTATTCTGCAGCATCATTTTTCTCTGTGCCTGCGGCACGCTTCCAAAAGATGATAAAACGACGGAAACTGTCACCTTTATCGATGCGCTGGGCAGAGAGGTGACGGTGGAAAAAAATCCCGAACGTGTTGCCACACTCATCGGCAGCTTTGCGGATATTTGGCTTCTTGCCGGCGGCGACGTCTGTGCCACGGCAGATGATGCGTGGGACGATTTTATGTTACCGCTCTCCGAGGACACCAAAAACCTCGGCGGCACAAAAAATCCAAGTTTGGAAGTTCTCCTTGCTTCAAATCCCGATTTTGTCATCGCAAGTGCCTCCACAGCGAAAAACGTAGAATGGAAAGACATTTTGAAAAATGCAGGAATCACCGTTGCGTATTTTGACGTATCAAGCTTTGAAGAATATCTTTCCATGCTGAATATCTGCACGGACATTACGGGCAGAAAAGATCTTTATGAAAAAAACGGCACGGCACTTGCCGAAAAGATCGAAGCGATAAAATCCGCATTTACCGATGCCATGGGTGAAAACAAGCCGACCGTGCTTTTCTTGCGTGCTTCCGCGGGATATATCCGTGCGAAAAACAGTCACGGCAGTGTGCTTGGAGAAATGCTGGCAGACCTTGGTTGCCTTAACATCGCTGACAGCGATAAAAATCTGCTCGAAACACTCAGCATTGAAAGCATTCTGATTCAGGATCCCCAGCACATTCTCATCGTGCAGGTGGGTGATGACGCAGAAGCCGTTAAGGCAGGCGTTTCCAAAATGATGTCGGAAAATCCCGCATGGCAAGAACTTTCTGCCGTGAAAAATGGCAATTTGCATTATATGGACAAGCGGCTTTTTAATTTGAAACCCAACGCCCGCTTCGCAGAGGCTTATGAAATACTCACAGAAATTTTGCAAAAAACAAAATAAAATTCCCGTTCTTTTCGCCGTCGCGATCGTTTTCTGCGTCGCGGCGGCGCTTCTCAGTTTGATGTTCGGTAGCGTTTCTCTTTCGCTTTCCGAGCTTCTCGCAAATAAAACGATTTTAATTTACAGTCGTCTGCCACGTACGCTCGCCTGTCTTTTCTCAGGAGCGGCACTTTCCGTTGCAGGTGCTGTGATCCAAGGCGTGCTTGCCAATCGCTTGGCTTCCCCCGGTATCATCGGCGTTAATTCCGGTGCAGGACTTGCTGTCACGGTATGCACCGCACTTGGTATGCTCGGCGGACTTCCCATTGCGCTCTTCTCTTTTCTCGGTGCGTTCGCCGCAGTCATGCTTTTGACGTTCGGCGCGAAAAAATGGGGTGCATCAAGAGGCACGGTGATCCTTGCAGGGGTGGCACTCAACAGCCTTTTAAACGCGATCTCCTCCGCCATCGTCACCTTAAATCCCGAAGTCGGTGTGATGAGCAATGATTTTAAGGTCGGCGATTTTTCAGCAGTAACGTACACGCGTCTGATCCCTGCCGGCATCTTGATTCTACTCTCACTTGCCGTGCTTTTCACGCTCTGCAATGCGCTGGACGTCATGAGTCTCGGCGAGGAAACCGCACGCGGACTTGGTCTTGATGCAAAAAAGATGCGCACCGTTTTCCTCCTGCTCGTAGCCTTGCTCGCCGGCTGTGCCGTCAGCCTTGCAGGGCTGCTCTCTTTTGTCGGCCTCATCATTCCGCACACGGTGCGAAAGCTCGGTGCAAAAGCAGCCAAACATCTTTTGCCTCTTTCCGCACTCTTGGGAGGTGGTTTCGTTTCTCTTTGTGATCTCGTTGCACGCACAGCGTTTTCTCCGTATGAGGTGCCTGTCGGCATCATTATGGCGTTTGTTGGCGCACCGTTTTTCCTCATTCTTTTGATCAAAGGCAAAGGAGGATATGAGCATGATTGAACTGCAAAACCTCTGCGCGGGATACAGCAAAAAAGAAATTTTGCATGATATTAACGTCATTTTTCCGAGCGGCACCTTCACGGCGATCGTCGGACCAAACGGGTGCGGAAAAACGACGCTGATCAAAACAGTGGCACAGATCCTGCCGGCATTATCCGGCACTGTGAAAGCAGACGGACACGATCTTTCCAAAATGAAGCCTCAAGAAAGCGCTCGCCGCCTGGCTTATCTCTCTCAAGGAAAAAGCACGCCCGCCATGACAGTAGAGCAAATGGTGCTTCACGGCAGATTTGCACACAAAACGTATCCGCACGTCTATTCCGAAAAGGACAAAAGCATCGCAAAAGAAGCTATGGCGCGCATGGGCATCGCACATCTTGCAAAAGAAGAGCTTTTCACACTTTCCGGCGGTATGCGGCAAAACGTTTACATCGCTATGGCGCTTGCGCAATCTACCGACCATATCCTTCTCGATGAACCCACAACGTATCTTGACATCGCCAATCGTCTGCAACTGATGCAAACCTTACGCACACTTGCCACTGACGGAAAATGTGTCATCGCTGTTTTGCATGACCTGACGCTGGCGATGGAATATGCGGAAAATATTCTCGTGATAAACGAAGGAAAATGTTTGATGCAAGGTATACCCGATGACATTTTTTCATCGAAAATTCTGGACTCCGTTTTCGGCGTTTTACTCTGCCGCACCGCATCAAAAAATGGTTTTTCCTATTACTTTGATACTTGAAAGGAGCGCACATGGCAAATTATTTTCCTCTTTTCGCTGACATGGAAAAATCCACCGTCCTCATCTTCGGCGGCGGTGAAAAAGCGCAGGAAAAGATCAAAAAACTAAAAGATTATTCCCCTGCGATCACCGTTGCGGCTCCCTCGATCTGCAAAACGATCCGCATATGTTGTGACGTACAAATCGAGCTTTGCTCTTTTTCTGATGCGGAAGATCTTCTTTTGCGCATCAGACCGCAATTTGTGATCATCGCAGATGTAAATGACGAAAATATTCCTCTTCTTTTTGCGCTTAGCCGTAAATATCGTATTCCCGTCAATACGGTGGATAAAAAGGACTATTGCACCTTTATTTTTCCATCAATCATCAAAAAGAAAAATCTCACCGTTGCCGTTTCCACTCAGGGCACCTCGCCTGCGGCGGCAAAATACCTGCGTGAGGAGATCGAAAAAGCCATTCCTTCCGAGATCGAACCGATCCTTGATTGGATCGCGACAAAAAGAAATCAACTCCGCACGAGAGAAGATCTCGATCAAGCGCAAAGTGCCGTTTATCAGCGCGCGCTTGTGGCATATGCTTTTCAAGAAAACCGTCCACCAAATGACATGGAAACCGAAGAAATTTTGCAAAAATACAAGAAAACTTAAAGTGGGCATCGCCCACTTTTTTTATTGCCTTGGAAATTGATCTCGCCGTTATTGACGTTATATATACCAAAAAATTTCTGCTGTTCCGTCATCACGGATCATGATCTTTTGGATCAAAAGATGACAAACAGCTTTTTTCTGCGCTTCATCTGCCTCTCGCCATGCCTGCACAAAATTCACAGTGGGCTCTTTTTCTCGTTTTTGCCTTAATTTTATGATTTCACTTTGGAAAGCGCTCTTTTCTTCCGCAAGGAAACGTGCTTTTTCATTGATCAAAAAGAGCATTTCCGCCTCCAAAGCATCAGAAAGTGTCAACAAAACAAGCTTTTCTTCTTCTTTTTCGATCTCACTGATGCGGTTTTTCAGCGAATTTTCCCTCTCATCGTTTTCAAAAATGACCATGCCATGATCTTTCAAGGAAGCAAGTTTTTCTTCCACCAAAGGAAAAACCGCTTTTTCCAGACATGAAACATAAATCGTTCGCACATTTTCTGTGTGCGTTTTTTGATCTTTACAATAAAAATATCTCGTTTGAGTACCATCTCGCCGTTTTCCGCCTTTCACCGCTGTCATCGTTTTTCCGCAAGTGCCACAAATGACAAGTCCACCGAACATACTCGTCGTATTTTCGCAAGCGGCACCGAACCGTTTATTTTTCACAAGTTTTTCTTGACACGCTAAAAAAATCTGCGAAGAAATCACTCCCTCGTGGTGCATCAACACGGCTTTTTTCTCACAAAAATCACAAGATCGATTGGTATTTCCATAAAACTGTACCCCTCGCGTGCCATCAAAATCAGAAATCTCTCCAATCATTTTTACGCGGCGTTTCCGATAATATTCATATATATCGTTATCCGCGCGAACATAGATCGGATTTTTCAGTATTGCGGAAATCTTTGCCGCCGAAATCCCCTCAACTTCCCCCGAAAGCGCACGGAGTGTTACGTTCCCCGTCGCATAACGCGAAAAAAGATAGCGCACCGTGTCCATTTCCTCGTCTTTTTTTCGAAGCTTTTTCGTCGGTACACCGTCGATCACAGCGTCCGTCAAGACAAATCCAAACGGCGCTCTGCCACCCATGAAAAATCCTTTTTCACTGCGATAAGCATACGCTTGCGTGATGCGCTCCACGATACTTTGCCGCTCAAATTCCGCAAAAATCATCAAGATTTTAACGATCATTTCCCCATACGGGCCCGACGTGTCAAACGTTTCCTGTGAGCTTACGAATTGCACCTGATATTTTTTCAGCATTTCTAAAATTTTCACAAAATCGGAAAGACTGCGACTGATGCGATCCAAACGGTAGACAATGATCTTTCGGATCTCGCCTTTTTCGACGCCGCGCATCATCTCTTGAAATGCCTCTCGCACCATATTCGCGCCTGATTTTCCATTATCGGTGAAAATCAAAATCTCCTCTTCTTTTTCTTCAGGACGGAGCATAGCTTTGCAATACGCTGTCTGAGCTTCACAAGAAACCGAATTTTCTCGCTCGATTGATTTCCTCGCATATATGGCGATTGCCATCGCGCACCTCCTTGTTATCGAGTCTTTTTAGCATCTGCAAAAATCTCATAGAGTGCCGAAACGATCCTCGGCATCAGCCGTGCACGTTCTTCATCGGAAGATATCACACTTTGCAAAATCGTCATTTCCGCGGATTCTTTCTTTTTCATTTCGTCACCTCCGCTTTATTCTATGCTAGCCCTGAGCAAAATAGCAAAAAGCCTTGTAGAATAAGGAGAAAAGCCTGCTCA
>CAYXQF010000053.1:0-13264 GCA_964466625.1 uncultured Lachnospiraceae bacterium
GTATGGCCTGATTTCATATCTCGCTTTGACTATTATAGCAGATTATTTCCCGAATTGCAATAGTATTTTCGAATTTTTATAAAAATCATTTCTTTGTTTACAGTTTTTTCATACCTTTCGGATTGACACTTTCGTGACAAGTATGTTATAATAATATTTAATATATAGTGCTATGGAAAGTAGCAAATTTTTCAAAAAGGAACGGTCAAAAATCATGAAATTCAAAAAAGCACTTTCCCTTCTCACAGCCGCGGCGCTTTCGGTTTCTCTTCTCACCTCCTGCGGTAACGGCGAGGCGGAAGTTCCCGAAGGCATGCAGCTTGTGGAAAGCGAATTTGTAGACTACAAATTCTTTGTCCCGAACGATTGGATCATTGATATCACAACCGGTGTTCTCACGGCAAAAACCGGTGACAATAGCAACGTATCGATCCAAACCATGAACCCCAGCGGCACCTATAAAACCGCTGATGATTATTTCCGCACGGATTACTTTGCAAAAGTGCAATCCACCTTCAAGAATGTTATCTTGATCGAAGAAGAATGCAGCACGGAAAATCAAAGATTCGGTAAATCCAATGAGCCTTGCGTCAAGTACGTCTACACCGTTGACAGCGATGGCGCGACTTACAAGCTTCTTCAGTATTTTACCTACTACAGCGGCTATCTTTATATTTTCACATATACCGCGCAGATCGCAGAAACAAATGCGAACGGTAAAGTGACTGAACTGGATTACTTTGATGAACACCTTGAAGAAGTTTCCGAAATGGTGAAAAATTTTGTATTTTGATATAATATAAAAGGAAAATTTTTGATGCTTAAAGAACATTATCTCGATAATAGCGCCACGACACCGCTTTGTGCTTCGGCAATCGCCAAAATGAACGATGTTATGGTAAATACTTACGGAAACCCCTCTTCTCTTCACACGCTTGGTTTGCGCGCAGAACAGATCACGACCGAAGCAAGAGTTTCGATTCTCAAAGCGCTCTGCCCCCCGAAAACAGGTCTTCGTCCCAAGCCGGAACAATTGATCTTCACAGCTTCCGGCACGGAAGCCAATAACCTTGCACTTATCGGTGCGGCTTGTGCAAAAGCACGAAACAAAGGCAAAAAGATCATTGTGGGCGAAACCGAGCACCCTTCTGTGATCGAAACAGCAAACCATCTTGCGACACTGGGCTATCAAGTTGCAAAAATTCCTTCGCCAAACGGCGTTTGGGATATGGACGCCTACAAAGAAGCGCTGTCTGCGGACACGATTCTCGTTTCTGCCATGCTTGTCAATAATGAAACAGGCGCGGTTAATGACCTGAAAACAATAGCAGCACTGGCAAAAAGCAAAAACCCCGATGTTCTTGTGCATTGCGATGCTGTGCAGGGATTTCTTAAAATTGACGTTGCTCCTGTTTCCTACGCAGATATGGTGACGATCAGCGCCCATAAGATCGGCGGTCCCAAAGGAATCGGCGCGCTTTACGTCAGCGAAAAAGTTTTGAAAACAAAAGCACTCTCTCCCGTGATCTTCGGCGGCGGACAGGAAAAAGGATATCGTTCCGGTACGGAAAACGTGATCGGCATGGCAGGCTTCGGTGCAGCCGCGGCAGAAACTTCCGCAAAATTTTCAAGTCTCCAGGCTTCTTTTCGCGCACTCCGCGCTCGCCTGGAAAATGGTATCGCTCAAATTGCTAACGATGACTTGCGTATCAATACGCCAAAAACGGCAACGATTGCGAATCACATTGTCAGCCTCACCGTGCGCGGGATCCGAAGTGAAACGCTTCTTCACAGCCTTTCGGCAGAGGGCGTTTACGTTTCCAGCGGTTCTGCTTGTTCCTCGAATACGGGACACGCAAGCTACGTTCTTCGTTCGTTTGGGCTTTCCGATGCCGATGCTGACGCTACAATCCGTATTTCCTTCGGAAATCAGACAACGGAAGAGGATATCGATGCGCTGCTTGCCGCATTGCAAAATAGTCTTGCAAGACTTGCCAGAACCACAAAAAGAAGATAAAAAAACAATTTGATGATAAAAAGGCAAACCAGATGAAACACGAATTCATTACAAAAAGCACAACAGAAACTGAAAATATCGGTCGTGAATTTGCTAAAGCACTAAAACCCGGTGATTTTGTCGCCATGTTCGGTGATCTTGGCGTAGGAAAGACGGCGTTTGTCCGTGGTGCAATGCAATATCTTGCCCCCAGCGCAAGACCGCAAAGTCCGACGTACACCATCGTCAATGAATATCCCGGCAGAATTCCCGTCTACCATTTTGATATGTATCGTATCGACGATGAAAATTCCCTCTATTCCACGGGATATTACGATTACACCGAAAGCGAAGGTATTTGTTTTGCGGAATGGTGTGAAAAGATCATTCCCTATCTCCCACCTTCCTATTTCATCGTTAAGATCGAAAAAATCGCCAATGACATCGATAGTCGTCGCATCACGATTTCAAAAAACACAGAGGTGTGAAAGGAGGGCATTTATGAAAATACTTGCAATTGATACGTCTGCACTGGTCGCATCGGCGGCACTTTGTGAAGACGATACGCCGATTGCCGTCTATTCACAGAAAGCAGGTCTCAATCACAGCGGCACCATGCTGCCTATCGTGAAAAATGTCTTCGAAAACACCGGTGTTGAAATCGATGATGTGGATATGCTTGCTGTTTCCGCAGGACCGGGTTCTTTTACGGGAATCCGCATCGGTATCGCAACAATCAAGGGGCTCGGATTCGGAAAAAATAAAATCTGTGTAGGCGTTTCCACATTGGAAGCTATGTCAAGAAATATTGCGGATTTTTGTACAGATGCGCTGATTTGCCCCGTGATGGACGCACGACGCGGTCAGCTTTACAACGCTGTTTTTGAATTGCACAGCGGTGAACTGATCCGTTTAGCAGAAGATCGCCTCGTTGATGCAAAAACGCTTGCAGAAGAACTTGCTTCTTATGATAAGCCCGTCTATTTTGTTGGTGACGGTTATGATATCATGGCGCGTATGACACTTCCCTATCATCGACCGACACCGAAAAATGCCCGTTGGCAAAGCGGCTACGGCGTTGCCATGGCGGCACTTCACGCATATCAGACGGCAGATGACAAATCTGTTTTTACGGACAAGTTGCTCCGTCCCGAATATTTGCGCTTGCCGCAGGCGGAACGGGAGGCGAACGAACGCGCAGCGCGCGAAAAACAGAACCTATCGACAGATCATGTCGAAAAATAAATTATTTTGGAGGTTTTAGACCATGAAACTCGCTATTGCTTGCGACCACGCAGGTGTCGATTACAAAAACAGATTGATCGCACACCTGGAAACCAAAGGCTATGAATGCCTGAATCTCGGCACAAACACAGAAGAATCTGTGGATTATCCCGTATATGCCGACCACGTATGCCGCAAAATAACCGAAGGCGAATGTGAACTCGGTATCCTTATTTGCGGAACAGGTATTGGCATGAGCATTGCAGCCAACAAACACAAAGGTATCCGTGCCGGACTTTGCGGTGATCCCGCATCCGCAGCACTCACACGTCAGCACAATAACGCCAATATTCTTTGTCTTGGCGCTCGTGTGCATGAATTTGAAAAGATCGTTAAGATCACAGAAGCGTTCCTTGGCGCAGAATTTCTTGGCGGAAGACATCAGCGCAGAGTGGACATGTTGGAATCTCTTTGATTTTCGTTGAAAAACATCTAAGAAGTCTATTTCTGTATTGACTTTTTATAGGCAAAATGTTATAATATATTTGCAAAATTATTTTAGAAAGGAATGTTTATCATGAACATCAAAAAAATTTTAGCAACCGCGATGTCGGCTTTGTTTGCGTTCAGCGCAGCTTCCGTCATTGCAACTGCGGGTCCTGTTACCAGAAACGACAAGAACATTGCCCGCACAGACTTCCTTGACTTTTCCGAAGCTTCTACCACTCCTTGGGCAGCAGAAGTAGACGGCAAATGGACATGTATCATTGAAAGCGGTATGTGGGAATATCCGGATACCGACGGTGATGGCGTTCAGGACGCTGCTTACCTCATTACCGAAGGTTACGACAGCTACGAAAAAGGTCTCGAGTGGTCTCTTACCGAAAACCGTGAAGTTCTTCACCTTGAACTTAACGAAGCAAACAAATACCCTGGTCTGTTTTTCAGCATTGACGAAATGCATGATGACAACTTCTTCAAGCTTGGTACTGAAAATGGCACAACTCCCCGTGCACAGTATCTCAAGATCCGTGTAAGAAACTACAGTACCGCTTCCAGATTCACATTTGGTTGGGTTACCGGCTCTACCAACAACGGTCACTTCGTTTCTGCCACCATCTCCGATATGAAAGCAGATATGTATGGCAACGAATACCAGAGTGGTACCGGTGAATGGGTAACTTACATCGTCGACATGCCTCAGCTCAATAAAGACACCAACTACAATGGTGCTCTTAAGGTAGACGATAATGGCGATCTTCAGCATCGTTGGGGCTCAAGCTTGTACGAATTCGCGATTTTCCCGTTCGGTTACAACGTTTCCGACGGTACCGGTCCTTATGTTGGCGCTTCTCTTGACATCGACTACATCGTAATCGGTGACCTTGACTACGTTACCAACTACAAGAGTGAACTTGAACTCAAAGAAGAAAGCATCACAGACCTCAAGCTCATTTCCGCTCCTACAAAAACCTCCTACTATGTAGGCGAAACCATCGACCTTGAAGGTCTCCAGCTTGAAGCTACTTATGCTGACGGCACCAAAGAAACACTTACCAGTGCTTCCTACTCTGTAAACCTTAACACCGCTGCTGCAAGCACTCCCGTTACCTTGAGATTTGGTTCTAAATCCGTAGAATACAATGTAAGTGTAACCGGTATTTCCAGCATCGAACTTTCCGCTTCCCCCGAAGACACCACTTTTGAAATCGCTGAACTTGCTAATGGCTTTACTCCCAGCGGCTACGAATTCAAAGTTAATTACACTGATGGCACCTCTTCCGCTCCCTACTCCACAGGTGCTCTCAAATATATCGGTGATTTCACCGCAGCCGGTACCACCACCGTTACTGCTAACTATTACGGTATCACAACTACATTCGATGTTAACTTGATTCAGGTTTCTGATATCGAAGTTACTGCTCCCGAAAAAGCTTATCGTTACGGTTCTGAAATTAAAGAAGACGATTTCACCATCAATTTGATTTATACCGACGGCACTAAAGTTGCTTCCGGCGATGCAGCAACTGAACTTGAATACACAATCACCGGTAGCACCAAAGTTCCCGGTCAGGTTGAATTTACTGTTCAGGGCGTTAACACAACTTACGGTCTTGACATCACAAAGACTGTTGCTGTTAACGTAGAAGCTCCTACCGCAATGGTTGTTACCAAAGAACCCGTTAAGACAACTTATGATGTTGGCGCAGAATTCGATCCTACCGGCATGACCGTTTCTTTCGAATATGCTGACGGCAAGAAAGTTGCATTGGTTGCTGACGACTACCGTATTCGTGCTAACCTCTCCACTCCCGGTGAAGGCGCAGGTAGAGTTACTATTTCTTCCACCATCGACGGCGTTGATCTCAGCGTAGTTCTTAACGTAAACGTTGAAGGCGAAATCATCACAACTCAGCAGACCACTACTTCCGCTACCACCACAGCTCCCAGCACTTCTGAAGGCGCACCTATCGGTCTTATCATCGGTATCGTTGCAGCAGTTGTTGTTGTTGCAGTTGTTGTCGTAGTTGTTGTTCTCGGCAAGAAAAAGAAAAAATAAGCGTTCTTAAACGTTAGAAAAGGCTTTCCTTCGGGAAAGCCTTTTTATATCAGTCCAAACGATTTGCATAAAGAAAACCTCGGAAGTTTCCGAGGTTTTCTTTATCTTTTTCTTTATCTAATAATTATTTGTTCAATACACTAACTGCATCCAAAATCGTTTTTTCGTGAGCAGTTTTACCATATTTGTCAACTTCCACTTTGTTCTTTTCGCCGTGAGTGAGACAACCTGCGCCGCCGATACAGCCACCGGTACAAGCCATGCCTTCGATAAAGTTACCGTCAAGAACACGCTTACTTGCTTTGAGAAGCGCGATCTTGCAAGCTTCAATGCCGTCACAAGCTACTGCTTTAAGGTTGAAGTTTTCAATACCCTGTTCTTTAAGAGATTCCACAACAGCATCGGAAAGACCGCCACAACGAGCAAAGATTCTGCCGTAGTAAGAAGCGTTATCGAGAAGGCCTTCGGAAAGCGAAGAAATATCCATATCTTTGCTATCAAAGAGCGCCTGCAATTCTTCAAAAGTAATAACACTGTCTACCCAAGG
The DNA here is from genome assembly GCA_964466625.1 of uncultured Lachnospiraceae bacterium. Lineage (GTDB taxonomy): Bacteria > Bacillota > Clostridia > Oscillospirales > CAG-272 > QALR01. The sequence goes on from CAYXQF010000053.1 coordinate 6,328, forward strand.
AGATACCTTGTCAAGCTGGAATTCCATCTTCTTCGCAGTGCAAGGACCAATGAAGACAATCTTCGCGGTGGAATCGGTTTCTTTGATATATTTAGAAATTGCACCCATCGGAGAGAAGTTGTGGGAAATGTACTGTGCAAGATCAGGGAATGCTTTTCTAATGTAAGAAACAAACGCAGGGCAACAAGAGCTGGTAAGGAATCCTTTTTCTACGAGTTCCTGTGCTTCTGTAATAGCAACCATGTCTGCGCCAAGAGCGGCTTCAACTACAGTGTGGAAGCCAAGTTCCTTGATACCGGTGATAACCTGACCGAGTTTCGCATAAGTAAACTGGCTAGCAATAGAAGGAGCGATAACAGCGTATACTTTGTATTTCTTGTTTTCTTCGCTCTTCTTGATCATGTCGATAACGTCGAGAATATAAGATTTATCGGAGATCGCGCCGAACGGACACTGATATACGCAAGCACCACAGGAGATACATTTATCGTTATTGATAGTAGCGTATGCTTTTTCAGGATGTTTCGCAATCGCGCCAACTTTACAAGCACGTTCGCAAGGACGCTTGAAGTCCTGAATCGCGCCATAAGGACAAACCTTTGCACAAAGACCACAGTTTACGCACTTGGATTTATCGATGTGTGCAACATGATTTTCATCAAATGTGATAGCGCCCTTTTTGCAAACGTCTTCGCAACGGTGAGCAAGACAACCGCGGCATACGTCAGTAACCTTGTAGCCACCTACAGGACATTCATCACATGCCATTTCGATAACTTCGATAACGTTAGGATTCGAGCGATCGCCACCCATCGCCAATTTCACACGTTTTTCAACAATTGCTCTTTCTTTGTGAACGCAGCAACGCATGGTCGCTTCATCACCGGGAGTGATGATCTTCGGAACGTCGGTTACATGTTCCAAGAGGTCATCTGTCCACGCAAGGCGAGCAACCTCGCGCAGAACTTTATATTTCAAATGCTGTACCTTTGTATCAAACTTTCTCACAAGCGGTACCTTCCTTCCCTATTTTTTATTATGTTAGAAATAACTTACGATCACGCGCTTGCCCATTTTTCTGAGACATTCGGAAAGTTCACTGACAAGCTGCATTTTGATGTTAAAGTTGATCGGCAAGTTGGGGTTCTGATGTGCGGGGTTCATCGCTCTGCCGACAAAGAAATTGATGTCGGTCGCTTCTTCGAAAAGAAGACGGCTGATCAGCGACGCACCGTCGCGTTTATAGCTCCATTGTTTATACGATTGGTTATCTGCTAAATAGTCTTTTGCGTATTCCAAAACACGGTTGATGGTAATAACACCTTCCGTTACAAGCTCTACGCCTTCAATATGGGCAATCGGAGGAATATCGGGATCGAGGAAGTCGATCTCAGTTCTCACGGTCTTGCCAAGAAAACGTGCCGCAATCGAAGACGTTGTACCGCCGGATACGATATGCTTACCTTCTTTGGAGAAGAAAAGCGACATCATCTTATCGCAATCATCGCGGTTTGAAGGCGGACCGAACAGCAGATTCATCGGCTCACGGCGCTTGATACGAATGGTGCAGACGGAAGTATCGTCGCCGGGCTTTCCGCCGTAAAGACGATTACATTCATCAAGCAGGATCGTAGAGAGCGTTTTTGCCGTAAAACCAACGTCATAAAACGTTTCCATAAAGGTTACGATATCACGTCTTCCCCACCCGAAATTAAGGGACATGCCGACGCCTGCATGAACGCAACCGTCAGACATAGCAATAAAGATATCGTTTTCCTGCAATTTGATTTTCGAGCGATAAATCAGCTTACCGCCGATATTCATTTCTTGCTTCGGGATTTCATAACCGCGACCGTCGCGGAGCAAAATAACAGCGGGGTTATCATATTCCATGATCTCTGCATATTCATTGTTTACAAGACGAATGATCGTAAACGTGGAATAAGCAACACCACGAACCGAACAAACAGGTAATGTCGCCGCAATTGTCGAGATGCAATCCTCAAGAGAAAGCCCCTGCGACACCATTGTGGAGATAATCTTCGAGGTCAGCGTAGAAAGAATACTGGCTTTAACCCCGCTTCCAAGACCATCGGCAAGCACGATAACCGTGGAATTGTCGTCCTGCTCAATCACGTCAATGTGATCCCCGCAAAGCTCTTCTCCCACATGGTTGATACTGCGATAACCGATATCCGCAAATAGATTATTCATCTGCGATCGACTCCTTTAATTTGGTAAGCGCAATCTTTGTTTCCGCAGCCGTTTCACCAAGAAGCGACGCGATCTCCTGAACGATGCGCATTTGTTTTTGAATCACTTTATCCGCAATGTCCACTGTTTGACGGTTGACTTCTTCTTTTCTTTCACGTTCCGTTTCTTCTGCCGTAACGTCACGCATAATGCAGATAAGAACGTGAAGCTCGCGATCGTAAATGATAGTCATTTCCACATAACGGTCATATTCGGCAAGATAGGTATTCATGCCGGAAATGCCGCGTCCCGCACTCTTTACTTCCATAAAGATCTTGGGATCCATAATACGAACAACCGGTTCGCCGAGGACATCGGATTCCCTCGAAATATTCATCATTCGAAGTGCCGCACGGTTGATCTGCTGAACTTCCAATTTGTCATTCAAAACAAAGATGCCGTTCGGCGTATGACTGATAATCGTATCAGAGAAGTTTTCCGCGCGATCCTTGAGATAAGGAAGACACATAGAAATCTCTGCTTTGCCCTGATAGATAGCAATAGCTTTTTCACGGCAGGTATCATAGCCACAGCTACCGCAGTTAAGCTCGTCTTCAGGGCGAACTTTATCCATTTGACGCAGAATATCTGCGATCTCTTTCTCGCTCGGAAGCTTTGTGGTGCGCTCGATATATTCGAATCTCTTTTTCAGATCCTCATGAGACGGCTGCGGCACATCAAAATCCTTCGTGCCGGCATAAGCCGAAACGTCCACGAAACTGCGAACGGGAGAAATATTTTGTTTTTTCAGAACGGGGCCGCCAAGACAACCTCCGTCGCAAGCGGAAAGCTCAAGGAAACACTTGGAGATCTTTCCTGCTTCAATATCACGAAGCGCCGCCATGCAATTTTCAACGCCGTCAACGGAGAGATATCGATATTCTTCGGGGCGACAATCCATGGAAGCGATCACGCCGCCAACCGTCGGGAAAATTCTTGTTTTGCTGTTATCGGAGCTATCAAGAGTTTTTTCCACGGGAATCTCTCTTTTATCCAGCCATGCGGCAAGCTCCGCAAACGTCATCACAACGTCTACGTTTTTATAATGGTCAGCTTCGTCTTTTTTTGCGATGCAAGGACCGATGAAAACGACTTTTGCATCAGGAATTCTGCGTTTAATATCCAGCGCGTGAGCTTCCATGGGACTCATTACGTCCGCAAGGAAAGGAATCTCAGCCGGAAAATATTTTTGAATCAAAAGATTCACAGAGTGGCAACAGGAAGAGATCAGCACGTCCTGTTTTCCTTCGGAAAGAATGCGTTCGTATTCTTTTTTCACGATAGCGGCACCGATCGCGGTTTCTTCCGCATCATAAAAACCGAGTTGTTTCAAGGAAGCCTTCAGACTTTCAATGCCAACGCCTTCAAACTGTGCAACAAAAGAGGGGGCAACACTTGCCACAAGCTTTTCTTTCCCTGTCAGCATGGTGCGAATGATTTCGATGCTGTCTTTGATTTCTCTTGCGTTCTGCGGACATACAACGTAGCAACGTCCGCATAAAATACATTCATTTTCGACAATATGCGCCTGATTTCCGGAAAAGCGAATCGCTTTCACGGGACAATGTCGAATACATTTATAACAGTTCTTGCAATTCGATTTTTTCAATTTCAGAAAGTCAGCCATGCCATATCTCCTTACACTTTGATCTTTTCAAGTATGTTATCTTTGAAAAAGGCATCAAAATTTTCCGTGTTGATACCCGTATGCACATCGTCGTCCACCTGAACCGTCACGCCGACGCGATTGCAATGATTCGTGCAAAAGCAACCCGCAAGGACCACCTCATCTTCAAGACCGTGGTCTTTCACGGCTTGTTTCATAAGCTCCACGATTTCATGAGAACCCTTGATATGACAAGAACTGCCGACGCAGATCTGAACAATCATAACACTACTCCTTCTGTTCTATTTTATTGATGGGATATCACAGAAGTTTCTCCGGCGGGCGCAAAACCGACCGAAGACAGAAAAACTCAAAGTTTTTCTTGAATTTCTGTTCTGAAGAATTCTTCTACGGTTTCGGGAGATACCGAGTAGATGAGTTCGTCGTCGATGGTCACGCAAACGCCGCGCTGACACTGACCGAGGCAAAATGTGCCTGCAACTTCAACGTCATCGTTCAAATTGTTTTCGTCGATAAGGCGACGAAGGGTTTCGACAACCTGACGAGATCCCTTGAGATGGCAAGAACTGCCGATACAAACTGTAACTTTCATAACTTTTATAGATCCTTTCTTATTACACAAGAATGCTTTTATACCAAATATTCAACGGATTTTGCAAGACTGAGCAAGAATGCTTTAGGTTCGCCGTCATATTTAATGGATTTGGAAGCGGCTGCAACGGGAACCCATTTCAAAACCTCTGCTTTTTCGATGCCGCATTTTTCACAGTAAAGAGCAAGATATTTTTCTGCTTCTTCATTTCTGCCGTTCATTCTGAAAAGAATGTAGGTAACTGCCGCGTCTACGTTGGGGTTACCCTGTGTTGTGTGAGACCAGTCCAAAACGAAAGGTGTTCCATCTTCAGAAATGATAACGTTTGCGGGAGAAAAATCGCAATGACAAACAACGCTTGTTACACCGAGTTCGGGAAGTCTGAGCTGCAAGTCATAACGAACGGTCGCATTCAGATCCGAATAGGAAATTTTGCGTGTCATTTTATCCTTCAATGTAGTCAAAAGCGGTGCTTTCTTTTCATGAATTTCTCTCTGCAAGGAAACAAAAAGATCGAGATATTCATCAAAACCTTCAGGAGTGCTCATGAGGTCCGCAAGAGATTTGCCGTGAATGCAATCCATTACGAGCGCCCATTTGCCATCGATCATAGTAACTTCTTTGATCTTCGGAATGTTAAGTCCTGTTTCTTCGATTCGAGCCTGGTTCAAAGCTTCAATAAGAATTTCAGATTTCGGCCATTCCTTTTCATCGTAAACCTTAATCAAGTTGTCGCCATCTTGATATACGACTTTTCCTTTTCTGACTGCAATGATGTTGTCAAGATTCATTGAAAAACCTCCTTATAACAGCAAGCGGTTGACCGCCGGTTGTTAATCTTAAAATTTATCATAAGCGGGAAAGCAGATTGCATCGTATCTACTTAACCCATTATTCATATAACAGTATATCATTTTTTTGTCATAATTTCAATAGATAATCGAAGGATATCGCACCATTTTACAAGATATTTTTCAAAATTTTTTTATTTTTCCGACCTTTTACATACTTTACAAAAAAGACAAGTAATGATATAATAAACAGACACTGAAATTTCACAAGGAAGGTACTAAAATGAACGAAAAAGAAATCGCCGAGATCCGACGCAGATTTCGTCCCGATAAAAGCAACATTTCCCGAATCCGCGGTTGTTACGTCAACGAAAGCCGTGAAATCATTTCCGAATTCAATGAATCTTTAGGTCTAATGGCACCCGAAGAAGCAGAAGAAATCTTGACGATCTTAAAAAAATCGCTATCCGGCACGATCGGCAAAAATCTTTTGGATATTGAATTTTCCACTCAGCAGGTTTTGGAAGCGCCCGAACATAAATTGCTTACAGATCTTAAAAAAAGTGTTCTTTTTGATAATGATGCCGTAAAAGAGCTTTATCAAAAAATCGTGAAAAGTCTTGTTATCGAAGGAAGCTACATGATCCTTCTTGCCGCAGATAGCTATGATGTTCCCTCTTTTTCCAAAGATGGCGAAAAAGAAGAAGACTCTTCCGTTGTATTTTCCTATTTTCTTTGCGCGATCTGCCCGATCAAAACGACAAAAGCAGTACTCGGTTATCATGCACATGAAAATAAATTCTGCAATATTCGTCCTGACTACATTGTCAGCTCACCGGAAATCGGATTTATGTTCCCTGCTTATGAGGATCACGGAAGTAATATTTATAAAGTTCTCTATTATACACGCAACACCAAAGAAAATCAGACAGATCTTGTCAATGCACTTTTCGCGAGCGAAATTCCCATGCCTGCTGCCGCACAAAAAGAAACGTTTGAAGATATCCTTTCCGAAGCAGTTGCGGAAAATTGCAGCTTGACCGTTGTCAAAGCTGTTCATGCAGAACTTTCCGATATCATTCGTGAACATAAAGAAAACAAGGTGAAAGAACCGCTTGTTATTGGCAAAGAAACAGTAAAAGACGTTTTGCGCTCATGCGCAGTTCCCGAAGAAAAGATTCAAAACTTCGAAGAAAGATTTGACGAATCGTTTGGCGCAGAGACCGAAGTTAGTCCGCGCAACCTGATCAACAACAAGCAATTTGAACTTGCAATGCCCGATATCAGTATCAAAGTCAATCCTGAACATAGTGATCTTGTACGCACCCGTGTCATCGACGGCGTCAAATATATCATGATCCGTGCCGATGAAACCGTGGAAGTAAACGGCGTTCGCATTTCAATCGATCAATAAAAGAAAGAATCGGAAATTCCGTGATTCGCGGTGTTTCCGATTTTTTGATTTTTGCAAAAATATTTTTGAAAAACAGTTGACATTTACTAAATATTAGTGTATAATAATAAAGCTGTGAAAAAGCAAACAATAAAATATTGTTTCGGGGTGTGGCTCAGTTTGGTAGAGTGCTTGGTTCGGGACCAAGAGGCCGGAGGTTCAAATCCTCTCACTCCGACCACATGAAAATAATCCGAACATTCTCTTACTTGGGGAGTCGT
>CAYXQF010000054.1:0-12819 GCA_964466625.1 uncultured Lachnospiraceae bacterium
GAATTTGTTGTGCCAAGGTCAATACCAATAATTTTTCCCGTAATATATTTCCTCCATAAAGTTAGAATTTACATTTATTATTATATTTGAAAGTGAATTTTAGTTTGCAACTTTTACCATTGCATAGCGAATCACTTTGTCGCCTTTTTTATAACCCTTTTGAAGAACCTCTGCGATCTGGCTTTCGCCAAGCTCGCCGTCTTCCACCTGCATGATCGCGTTGTGGAAATTCGGATCAAAGTCGTCACCGCGTTCACCGAAAGCAGTAACACCAAGACGCGACATGGAGTCTTCAAACTGCTTGAGCGTCATCTTGACACCCTCTGTAAGCGCTTCCCCGTCGGAAAACATGAGCGCACGCTCAAGATTGTCGATCACAGGAAGAATTGCCGCCAGCACATCGCTGTAAGCGTCCGCATAGACATTTTCGCGCTCTTTGGCGGAGCGTTTGCGGTAGTTGTCGTATTCGGCGATCATGCGCAAATACTTATCGTTCAGTGCCGAAAGTTCCTCTTTCGCTTTTTCAAGCTCTATCGCAGGAACCGTTTTCTCGGTCACTTCTTCACTAATATTCTTTTCGTCCATTTCTGCACGTTCCTTTCTATTCTTCGTCGAGTCCTGCGCCGAGAAGCCCTGCGACGTTGTCACCAGAAAGGCTTTCGGAAAGATATTCGACGGTGGAGATTACTTTGGAATAATCCATGCGGCTCGGACCGAAAACGCCGATGGCGCCCACCGCTTTGCCGCCGACCTTGATGGTCTTGAAAACGAATGCGGAATGATCCACAAGCTCGCCGTTCTGTCCGATAAAGATATTCACCTTATCATCGTCCGCGGCCTCAATGATCTTCATAAGATCCGCCTTATTTTCAAACATACCGATGACCTTTTTCATCTGTTCTACATTTGAAAATTCAGGATATTCGAGAAGCTTGTTGATTCCCTCGAAATTGATATCCGCCTCTTCCGATTTGCCGATGGTATCATAGATGGCTTTGATTACGGGAGAGATGATCGTCCCTGCCATGCCCATCTCGCTTTCCGCGCGCATGATCATCGGAAGTGTGACACCCGAAGAAGAGAGCCCTGCAAAATTCGCATTAAGCACTTCAGAAAGTTTTCCAAGGGTATCGTGGTCAAGTGGGATATCCGTTCGAATATGTTTGGTGGAAACACTGCCATCCGACATGCGCATTACGAGAAGGAAAGCGTGATCTTCCAAAAGCATATACGAAAACTGCTCGACAGTCAGCGCACCCACAGGCGTGGACTTTACCGCGACCGTTGTATAATTGGTCATCGAAGCGATGAGTTTCGATGCACTTTTCAAGATAGAATTTAATTCGCCCATTTTATCGCGAATAATATTGTTGAGTGACACGATCTCCGTTGCCGTCAGCTTATAGTTTTCCATGAGCGCGTCAACATAAAAACGGTAGCCAAGGCTTGTCGGGATTCTTCCCGCAGAGGTATGGGGCTGTTCAAGATATCCCATCTCCTCCAGTTCCGCCATTTCGTTGCGTATCGTCGCAGACGAATAAGGGATATCGGATTTGGTCATCAAATATTTGGAACCGATAGGCTCGCCCGTTGAAATATGCGACTCGATCACGGAACGCAAGATAAGCTTTTTTCGTCCGCTGAGATTGCTGCCGACCATAAGCTCATTCTTCATGTTCTCACTCCTGTTTTTTAGCACTCAATCACCTCAAGTGCTAAACTTCGATATAGTTTTACCACTATTTTGCGCTTTTGTCAAGAGTATTTGCGTATTTTTTTATGAATTTTTTGTGAATTTGCGCACTTTGACATAAAGTGTGCCAATTTTTTGTCAAATTTTGACGGTTCTACGCAAATAAATCCTTTTGTGCATAAAAAACGGGAACCCCGCACCGGCAGGAAGTTCCCGTTCTCTTATCATAAAGTCCTTAGCTTGGCAGACAACGCATCTGCATTTTCATAAAAATATCGGCAAAACATCACCCTTCGAGAAGAGTCCGCAAAAGACACTTCGCTCCCCGTTTTCAAAAAATCACGATATAAAAAACGGTTTCGCCCCATGTAATAAAGAAAAATATAAATCATATTCTCCATGTCTTTACCGCTGAGGGGACACTCATTCGCATAAGAACGCAAATAACTTCGAAATCGACACCAATCGAAATCCTGCGGAAAAGAGCAATCCGAAGAAGCCAGATAATAAAATCGCATCAACTCCCAAGAAACAGGCACGGTGTGAACATTGGCCAAGTCGATAATTCTGACAATATTATCTCCGTCACAGCGAAGCTGACTTGGCGTATAATCACCGTGCGATGCACAATAAGTAACGCCCGTAAAACAAGGAACCCAAGAATGCATTTCTTTTGTTAAAGAAACTGCAAACGCAATATCCTCTTCAATCTTCTTTTTTGTCGAAGTCGGAGTTTCTTTTTCTGCGAGCAACGCCAACGTTTCCGAATAAAAAGAAATATATTTGAACTCATCAAATTTCCCAAACCAAGAATCATCAAACAAAAGCGGCAAATTTTCGTTTTTTAGTGCGCGGTGAATTTTACCGAGATATGATGCCGCCCTGCACATCGCGCTTTCGCCCAAAGAATTTTGTGAAGGTGTTTTTCCAAAAGCATATTTTTGCAGTTGATAGATCCTTCCTTGGAAAGTCGCATACGCTTGACCTAATACGGTGGTAATGATTTCTGAGGCTGGGATATCATTTGCGTTTAAAATTCCACATATTTTCGCATCAACAATAGCGCGCTCAGCGGAAAAAGATGCTTGAAACTCTTTCAAAAAATATACAGCTTCTCCCGAAAACACACGAAAACAGGAAGCTGTCGTCCGCTCCAGCGGCTCCACCAAATCAGCTTCAATATTCCAATAATGTTTGAGAATATCACGATACATAAAGGGCCACCTTTCAAAAGCAAAAAAATAACAGGCGTAAACGCCTGTTATTATGGAGAACACAGCCCTATTGGACCATGCTTTCGACGATATAATATATTGATGTATATTATTATAATATCATCTTGTTGTTTTGTCAACGGTTTTTTTACAAAAAATTCACATTTTCTCGTTTTTCAATAAAATTTTGACAGCTTCCGAAGCAAGCAAAAGCCCTGCAGAGGACGGAACAAAGGAAAGACTACCGGGAACCTGACGTTTGCCCACAGGAATCACGCTTTCGTCACCCACATAATCCGGGTGTGCAGACATCGGTGTTTCCGTAGAATACACCACACGCAAATGTTCAATTCCTCTTGCGCGCAATTCCCTTCTCATCACTCTTGCCAGCGGACACATCTGTGTCTTGGAAATATCCGTCACCGTGAGTTGTTCGGGATCCATCTTATTTCCCGTTCCCATCGCACAAAGGATCGGCACGTTCAGCGCATTCGCGCGCACAACGAGCTCGATCTTGGCAGAAACGGTGTCGATCGCATCAATGATAATATCATAATCATGAAGCGGAATCTCGTCCGCGTTTTCGGGCAGATAAAACATCGGAAGTGCCGTGACGTTCGCTGTTGGATTGATATCCAAGATTCGCTCTTTCATCACCTCGGCTTTATTTCTGCCAACGGTGGAATGAAGGGCGATCAACTGGCGGTTGATATTGGAAACGGAAACGTCGTCGTTATCCACAAGCGTGATCGTACCGACACCAATCCTCGCAAGCGCTTCCGCGCAAAACGAGCCGACACCGCCCACACCGAAAAGAATAACTTTCGATTTATTTAATTTTTCGATCGCGTCATTTCCGAGAAGAAATGCCGTGCGTACAAATTGTTCGTTCATATTTTTCCTTTCTGTGTTGGGACGCTGTCCCAAACCCTGCCAAGGACTCTGCCCCCCTGGAATCCGCAAAAGGGACTTGTCCCTTTTGAATCCCGTGTGGGGTGAATTCATTTTATTTTGTAAGGGACGAGGTCCTATTCAAATAGAAAATTTCCCCCGAAGGGGAAATTTTCCTATCAATTCGGCTTATTTGCCGCTTTCTTTTTTGATCTTACCTGCGAGCTTATAACGAGCATCGTTGGAAAGAATTCTCTTACGAAGACGAATGGATTTGGGAGTAACTTCGATGAGTTCGTCATCTGCGATAAATTCGATCGCTTCTTCCAAGGTCATGATCTTTGCAGGAACAAGACGAAGTGCTTCATCAGCACCTTTGGAACGAACAGCAGTGAGATGTTTTTCTTTGCAAACATTGACCGCGATATCGCCCATCTTGGGGTTTTCACCAACGATCATGCCTTCGTATACGGGACACTGATTGCTGATGAACATGATGCCTCTATCCTGTGCATTGAATACACCATAAGAAGTGGATTCACCTGCTTCGGAGGCTACGAGAGAACCGGTAAAGCGGCGAACGATATCGCCCTTGTGAGGTTCATAGCATTCGAAAGTGGAGTTAAGAATACCTTCACCGCGTGTATCCGTAAGGAATTCGCTTCTGTAACCGAAAAGGCATCTGGTAGGGATAAGATATTCAAGTCTGGAACGCATACCACCTGCGGTAGGAGTCATGTTGAGAAGTTCGCCTTTTCTTGCACCGAGTTTTTCCATAACGGGGCCGCAATAATCGTTGGGAACGTCGATTTCTACGCGTTCAACAGGTTCACAAAGCTCACCTTCGATCTCTTTGAAGAGAACACGAGGAGTGCTGACAGTCAGTTCATAACCTTCACGGCGCATATTTTCCACGAGAATGGAAAGGTGCATTTCACCTCTGCCTGCTACCTTGAAGCTATCCGTGGTTTCACCATCGGAAACACGGAGAGAAACGTCTTTGAGAAGTTCTTTGTAAAGACGTTCGCGGAGCTGACGGGAAGTAACGAATTTACCTTCTTTGCCTGCAAAGGGGCTATCGTTAACAGAGAATGTCATTTCCATAGTAGGTTCGCTGACTTTAACAAATTCAAGAGGTTCTACACAATCCATCGAGGTGATCGTGTCACCGATAGAGATATCTTCCGCGCCGGAGAAGCACACGATATCACCCATCTTAGCTTCGGTTACGGGAACACGGCGAAGACCATCGATCTGGCTGATGCTGACGATTTTCGTTCTTCTGGGCTTTTCTTCGGTGTTATGGAAGTTGGAGATCATTGCTTCCTGATTCTGACGGAGAACGCCTCTTTCAATGCGTCCGATACCGATTCTACCAACATAGTCGTTATAGTCGATAGAAGAAACAAGGAGCTGGAGAGGTGCTTCCACTTCACCTTCGGGGGCAGGAATATAGTTAAGAATGGTTTCGAAGAGCGGAATGAAATCCGTACCCTCTTCATAGGGGGAGTATGCAGCGGTACCCGCTCTGCCGGAACACCAAAGCATCGGAGAATCAAGCTGCTCGTCAGTTGCGTTAAGTTCGAGAAGGAGTTCCAGAACTTCGTCACCGACTTCATCAAGACGTGCGTCGGGGCGGTCGATCTTATTTACAACAACGATAACGCGGTGATTCATTTCAAGTGCTTTTTTCAAAACGAAACGAGTCTGGGGCATGGGGCCTTCTGCGGCGTCAACAAGCAAAATAACGCCGTTTACCATTTTCAGGATACGTTCAACTTCGCCGCCGAAGTCTGCGTGTCCGGGAGTATCAATAACGTTGATCTTTATGCCTTTGTAATGAACGGCAGTATTTTTCGCAAGAATGGTGATACCGCGTTCTTTTTCGATGGCATTGGAGTCCATAACGCGGTCTTCCGTTGCCTGATTGTCGCGGTAGATACCGCCTTGTTTGAGCATTTCATCTACGAGTGTGGTCTTACCGTGGTCAACGTGTGCGATAATCGCAACATTTCTCAAGTCTTCTCTTTTCAAAGTTTTCTCCTCGCTTTTATATTAAAATTCGTGATTTTTGACTTTTTAACTTTGATATTATACCACTATTTTCGCCAAAATGGAATATGTTTTTAAATATTTTTTGAAAAAATTTCATTTTTTCGAAAAAAGTACGGGAACTAAAAAAATTCCCGCACGATTTTTATTTTTCATTAAGCGCGCACCGTAAACCAAAGTGTCCAATTATAATGTTCCGTCCAAGATTCATGCGGAAGATCAAACGTCTTGCCGTTCACTATTATGTCAAAACAAGCATAGTAATCCCCGCTCGGAAGCGCACTGAGATTTTTGTATTCTCCTATGAATTTGCGTTCCATATTATAAACTGCAAACTGAAAAGGAACCGTTTTTCCGTCCACCGTCATTTCATAGGAAAGTGATGCTGAAAGACAAGGCATAACCGCACCTTGGTTCTGTAGCCTTTCCAAATAAAGCTCCAAACTCCAACCAAGGCAATTGATCATGTTCATGTATTCTCCTGCATCGTCGTGTGCATAGCGAGCTTCTCTCAAATCCACATAGGGCGTAATTTCTCTGCCGCTTGCTGCTTCATAAAACAAAACCTCTGGAAACCACTCTGCGCAAGAGACCTCCTCATCAAAATCCACACAAATAAAACAGATCATGGAATTATCTTCCGTGGGATCCTCAAGGGAACGGATAAGAAACGAATAAGAAATATAAGCCCTCTGTCCAACAAGATTTGTCTTTCCATACTGATAAACTTCAGCAAGATCAGATTCGGAAAAATCTCTCACTTTGCTCACAGAACCATCAGCGTTTTGAATATAGATACTGAATTTGCCAGAATAAACAAGCTCCAGATTTTGACCATAAGTGAAGTGTACCGTGGAAGTCCCGTCTATATCCACAAGCGGAATATTCCCCTTTTCGATCCAATCCGGCAACAATTCCGCAGCGGAATAAAACATCAGCGCACCATCGGACACTCTGCCGTCTTTTTGAAAATAGACGGTGCCGATATAAGGGTTCACATATTCCCCACTCGCGGTTTTGACGGTTGCAGCATAGTTAAAAATATCCGCCTTTTCCGTACCGCCTTCAAAATCCACGCGCATGATATACGCATACGTTGCATGACCACCTTCTATCGTTCTCGAAAAATCAAAACGAATATATACGCTCTCTCCTGCAAAGTGTTCTGCGCCGTAAGCATAGATGTCCGAGATCATCGCGTTTTCGAGAGATGCGACTTTGGTGTAGGAGCCGTTCGTTTCTTTATAAAAATGAAAATCGGTTGGCTTTGTCACGACCGTATCGGACGCCGTGTTGACAAGCTTCGCTCTTGCGCTCAAGGTGATCGTCGGTATCATTCCCTTTTCCACCCAACCGCCAAGAACGTTTTCCGTCGATTGCAGGATCAGTACGCCGTCCGCCACCGCGCCGCCATTCGCATTCGCACAAACAAGCGACGCAAATGGTGCGTTTCGTTCTCCGCTTAGCTCCACCGCGACCTGCGGCACAATCGTCAGCTCGTTCAAGACGCTCATCGGATCTGCCGTGGTTTCAAGCAGTGTTGTTGCCGTGGTGGCTTGCGTAATAATCTCATAATCATCACGAATGCCGGAAATATAATCTTGCCATTGATTTTTATAAACGTAGAAAGTGCCGTCCATGCCCGTGTAAGCGATCGCTGTAGTTTCTTCCGCACCGCATCCGATGGTTTCTGAATGTGTTGTTTCATGGGGCGTCATGTCATTCGCCGTCGTTTCATCGGAAATATTTTCAGACGCGCACGCAAAAGCAGAAATCAAAACTGCACAAACAAGCGTCAAAAGCAATAATTTTTTCATAATCATTCTTCCCTCCTTCAAGGCTTGAATTTTCTTTTCATTTCTTTAGTCGAAAGAAGATCGAAATTTTCTCACCGAAAATAAAAATTTTTATTGATTTTCCAGATACGCCAAAATTTCGCTGACACCCGTGTAATCGCGGCTTTCCTCTTCCTCGGAAGTGCGCACGGTGAGAATATAGGAATATTCATTCTCGGAAATCTGCATAATATAAAATGAAGTGTTTTCATCAATGGGATATTCGAGCTGCGGTACCATCGGCATGGGGATCATATAAAAATATTTTTCGGGAATATCCGCAAAACGAAGATTTTCTCCTTTTTCCGAAAGGAGCGTATAAAGCGCGTCAAGCGTCAGGTCCTCGCTGAAAATGATGTCCTTTTCCCCCGCTGTTGTTTCTTCCGTATTTCCCTGTGTAGAGCAGGAAGCCATAACAGCAAGAAGTCCTACAAGTAAAATACTCACCAAAATTTTTCGAAACATTTTGATAACCTTCCTTTTCATATTTTCTTTCATTATTTTACCAAAACCTTTTTCGTTTGTCAACATCACCACTATTATAATTAAAAGGAGAATCCGTATGTACGGCAAAAACAAGATCCACGCAAAAAAACACTGCAAAAACGAACATTTGAACGATATCTTTTTTCTGACGGGTGCCGCGTCCGCAAACGACTGCACGGGAATCACGCCCCTCGTCCCCGATGACGGCTATGAAGCGGAATCCTATTTCGATATCATCGACGTTCCTGTGACCGCCAAAGACGGTGCGGAAAAGTTTAAGGACATTCCCTGATATTTCCAAAAAAGTATTTTTGTGAAAAGATCGTAAAGCCACCGGTTTTGCGGTCTTTTTCTTGTTTTTACAACATTTTTCGGCTTCTCGAAAAAAGGTAAATTTACATAAAAATCCCTTTCATTAAATTTTTTGGAAATTTTTACATTAAATTGTAAAAAAGGTATTGTCAAAATCACAAATCTATGATATAATATAGTCGTAAAAACCTTTGGTATATCCAAAGAGCATACGTCAACGCTTGATAAAAACAAAGGAGGTCGGCTGTAATGACAGAAAAGAAAAAGCGTTTTTCAAAAGCTCACGGAGTACTGATAATCGGTATTCTCGCCGCCATTGCATTGGTTATCTTAACACTTGTGCTCTTTTATGGCGAACATGCCGACGCCCACAAGTGCTCTCCTTGGTGCTTCGGCATATGTCCATGGTGTTGGCTCATCGTAGATATCGTGGCAATTTTGATATTCGGTATCGGCCCCATCTTCATTATCATGGATAAAAAAGAAGAAGAAAAAGCAACAGAGCCCGTACAGGAAGAAAAGACAGAACACCCCCATCACCCCCACTTCCATTTCCCTCATCTCCATCTTCCCCGTGCTGGTCATTCCGGCGCACACTCCCGTCACAAAAAGGTTAAGCACGGCAAGCAGTATGATGCGACAGTCAGTCTGGAAGCATTGATGGGTGCCTTCTCCGAAAATGAAAGAGTGACACTCTCCGTCCTCAAGTCCAAAGGCATTGTAAACGCCAAAGCAAAAGGCTACAAGGTTCTCATTCAGAACAACGAAACCTTGGATCGTCCCCTCACCATCTACGCGAGTTCCTTCTCCGAACAGGCAAAGGCAGCGATCATTGCCGCAGGCGGCAGAGCGATCAAAACACACGCTTAACAAATAAATAAAAAAGAGCGGTACCGCAGTACCGCTCTCTTTTTATATTTTGATTATATATTTTGATAGATCCATACCTGCTTGCAGCCCTCGGGTGCGTTGCAAGAAACGGAAACCGTACCGTCTTCGTTTTTCTTCCATTCAACGAAAATTCTGCCTTTCGGCGTGGGAACGGAGCCTTTGGCAAAGTCAAGGCCTGCCGTTTTGGGTTCCACGGTAAATTCCGCAAAGCCGGGTTTTACGGGTTTCACGCCCAAAACGTCTGTCATCGCGAAGATCGCAGGACCCGCCGACCAAGCGTGCGCAATACTTCTGGTCCATTCTTTACCCTTTTTGAAGGTTTCAAGACAAGTTGTGAGTCCCGAATCAAGGAATTCACCCCATGCGCTTTTCTGTGCTTCCATCGCGAGCGCATCATAACCGAATTTATAGAGCGTTTTCAAAGCAAAGAACATGAAGAACGGCGAACCGATATGAACATAACCGCCCGGCGCCTCCTCTTCGGAAGGCGCACCCGTGGTTCTGTTCGCAGGAGTTCCCGAAACGTAAAGTCCCGTTTTTATATTATCAAGAAGGAATCGCATCGCAGCCTCTTGTCTTTCCCCGGGAACGATATCGTAAAGGAGCGCCATCGTGTTGGATTGCACGCTGATGCGTCCTTTCAAAAGATAATCTTCATAAGAAAGCTTTGCCATGCCCCTCTCGTCCATATAAGCGAGATAGCGCTCATACGCATACGCATCGCGCACCGTATCCACATAAGCTTTTTTCTCATCGTCCCAACAATATTTATTCACCGCATCGCGGTAAGCAATCTGCATTTCACGATAATGCGCGGCAAGCTCATGCTCACCGAGGATTTCCGCCATCTCCGAAGCTTTGCCGAAGCAATACGAAAGCATCGCGTTGTTCGCTGTCACCTCTCCATAGAAATCAAGGTCATTGTTTGCCCATTCAATGAGATTCCATGCGCCTTGCATATCGAAAAGCCCACGGGAATCCGTCATTTTTTCGCATCTCGCAAGCGTTTCCTTCACTGCATAAAATACTTCGGCAAGCGCCGCTTTGTCTGCGGTACACATATAATGATCGTAGACCTGCAAGAGCCACATAAATGACCACACGGGGATACAACCCTCGGGATAGGTCGGGAAGCAAGCACAAGGCAAATAGAGCCCTGCGATATAACGGGGATTTCTCGTGCGATAATTTTTCCAAAGACCTTCCGTCACAGACTCTGCGATTAATTGCAGATACTGCGCATCAAAATCATAAGCACCAAAATTATAAAGGTTCACATTGGCGGTGCATCGTGCGTCACCTGTCCATGCATTCTGCTCGTAGCCGGGACAATCCACATAGTAATCGAGCATACAAACCTCGGCGGTGCGTGTCGACATTTCAAAAATCGTGTTGAGACGTTCATCAGACGAGGTAAAGTCCGCATTCTTTGTCGGATAACGGGTTTCCATCACATGAATGCTGTGCAGCTTCACGATATCTTCATTACCGTAAACAAACACGGAAAGATAGCGGAATCCGCGTCTGCGGCGCGAGATATAAAGCTGTCTTCCTTCGCGACAAACGTATCGCATCGTTTTTGCGCCGTCCATATAGAGAATACCGGCGTCGTTGATCATTTCAAAGCACTGGATATCCAGCACCGTACCGGCAGGCGCCTCCACGTCAAGCACGACTCTGCCAACGGTTTCCGTGCCAAAATCCAAAATGAAATTCAAAATACCGTCCTGTTTTCGTACGATCGCGGCACCGTGTCCCATCAGAAACGGTCTGCTGTTTTCAAAAGAAACGCTTTCATCGCTGTGTGTGATGCGTTTATCATTCAAAATCCGTTCCTCCGCATAGCCGTTTTTGGGAACGGTGTAGACACGGGAATGAATATCATGAACAACAGAATCCACCTTACCGAAGGACATCGGAAAAGCTTCCGCCTTGACAGCGTCCGTCATTTCTTCATAAGTTTTAATAGAAAGGATCCCGTCTGCAACGTCATCTGCAGCACTTCTTCCGCGATATTCATTCCATGGATAGCGAACAGGCGGTGTCGGGATCAAGAAAGCCACCAGCGGTTCTTCCCCGCCAACGGGAGATGCAAACGAGATTTCCGCATCGGTGCAGATAAAGAACGCAGGCGACCAGGAAAACGCGATATTCAGAAAATGCTCACCACGGGAAAGCGCAAAGCTTTCGTTCAAAGGTTTGATTTCGCCGTCGATCGAAACCGAGCGGATACCGCCGTGCACGTTAAATTGCACCGTTGTATCCTCATTTACGGTCACGTTGGTCATCGCCAGCGTCACACCGTTATTGGAAGGTCCGAGCGCAAGATCATAGCCGCGCGCAGTCTTCGCTTTCATGACAGCCGTGATCGCTTTCGGGGAAATATGAGTCGTTGTTTGCGGCTTGATCTTGCTTTGACGAAAACTGTCGTAGGGCGCATGGAGAAGCCCGTTTCCGATCTCTTCCGCCTTTTCCCAAGCGCTGTCGTCAAAATCAACTGCGGCAAAATTCTCCGTCAGCTTTTCCGCCAAAACAATTTCTTCGCCGCCCCTCATGATGGCGTAATTGACGCCGCCCTGAAGCGCTTCTTCCTTTTTATATTTCCATTCGCAATCCGTCTTGCAAAGCACAGCACCGTCAGCCAAAAGCTCAAGGGCGAAGCCTGCTGTGACCGCTTCTCCCGTATCAATATTCAAAACGGCGATCACGTTTTTGCCGACCGCGAGATAAGGTGTGATATCATAGACCTCATAAATTTTATCAAAAAGATAAGAACGGGTGGAAAACATCGCCACCGTCTTGCCATTGACAAATATCTCCGCCGCATTCGCCGCCATCACGAGCATGACCGCGCGGATCGGAACCGCCTCCAGTGTGAAATCGTGACGAAACATCTGATGAGAATAAGGCGCAGCATTTGCCGCACGAATCCAACGCACAGACGAGTCAAAGGAATAATCGTCCGTGACGATTTTTGCGTAAGAATGCTTTTTCATAATACGATACCTCTCTCTGGACTTAAAAGTGGATTTCTTCATTGATTACAATATATAAACTCTTACTCTAATACTATATCACAAAAAAAAGGCAGTGTCAATTAAATCCGCCAGGATTTCCTTTTTACGGAAAAAATTCAAATTATCAAATGAAAATTCACAAATTTTCATTGATTTCTAAGCCATACTGTGATACAATGAAAATGTATGAGCCATGCCCCGCATCGCAAACTAAAATATTGGAGGAATCAAAAACGGCTCAGAACAGATTGATCGGCGATTATCCCGTGATCGGTATTCGCCCCACCATTGACGGCCGCCGCGGTCCGCTCAAGGTTCGTGAATCTCTCGAAGATCAGACCATGGCTATGGCAAACGCTGCCGCTAAACTCATTTCCGAAAACCTCAAGTACTCCAACGGCGAACCCGTAAAGGTCGTTATCGCAGAC
>CAYXQF010000055.1:0-12698 GCA_964466625.1 uncultured Lachnospiraceae bacterium
TTTCGTTCCCGCTCATGCACCGTATGATTTCTACACCAAGGAATATAAAAAAGGTCTTGCGCTTTATTCTTCCGGCGTTATGATCATGGAAAAATGCGAAGATCTTCTCCCCGATTACTATAATTTCGTGCGCGGTGTTGTGGATTCCTCTGACCTCAGCCTCAACATCAGCCGTGAGCTTCTCCAGCAGAATCATCAGCTCAAGGTGATCCGCAAGGCGATCGAAAAGAAGATCAAAAACGAGCTTGTTTCCATGCGTGATAATGACCGTGAAAAATATGAAGAATTTTGGAAATCCTTCGGCAGAGTGTTGAAATTCGGTGTTTACAGCGATTACGGCTCTCACAAAGAAGCACTTTCCGACCTTCTCATTTTCTATTCCGCAAAAGAAAAGAAAATGATCACCCTTGATGAATACGTTTCCGCTATGCCCGAAGCACAGAAATACATCTATTTCGCTTCTTCGGAATCCACCGATCGTGCCGCAAAGCTTCCTAACACCGAAGCTGTTCTCGATCATGGCTTTGACGTACTTCTCTGCACCGAAGACGTCGATGAATTTTGCTTGCAGATCCTTCGTGAATTCAAAGAAAAGAATTTCAAAAACGTTGGCAGCGGCAATTTGGAGCTCGAAACCGAAGAAGAAAAGAAAGCTGCGGAAACTGCGGCAGAAGAAAACAAAGGTCTTCTCGATGCAATTAAAGACGCGCTTGGCGGTAAAGTAAAAGCGG
Source organism: uncultured Lachnospiraceae bacterium (assembly GCA_964466625.1). Taxonomy (GTDB): domain Bacteria; phylum Bacillota; class Clostridia; order Oscillospirales; family CAG-272; genus QALR01. Next base: position 732 of record CAYXQF010000055.1, read on the forward strand.
TTAAGACCTCTTCCGTGCTCAAAGAACACCCCGTGGCACTCTCTTCTGACGGTGCGGTTTCCATCGAAATGGAAAAAGTTCTCAAAAATATGCCCGGTAACGACGGTATCACCAGCGAAAAAGTGCTTGAGATCAATGAAAATCACGACGTCTTCAAAGCGCTCAAAGAAACTGCCGCAAACGGTAACAGTGAAAAGCTCGCGCTTTATGCTTCCATTCTTTACGAACAGGCACGCCTCATTGAAGGTCTTCCCGTGGAAGATCCGATCGCTTACGCAAAGGCTGTCTGCTCCCTCATGAAATGATGGAATATTCCAGAGTTTACGTTGAGATCACAAATATCTGCAATCGAAACTGTTCTTTCTGCATTGGCACACAGCGCGCACTGCGCCGCATGACGGCAGAAGAATTTGAAAAGGTCACGGATTCTCTCCAAGGGGTAACGGAATATATCTATTTTCACCTGATGGGTGAGCCGCTGACACACCCACTTCTGTCCGATTTTATTCGCAGAGCAAAGGAAAAAGGCTTTCACCCTGCCATCACGACAAATGGCACGCTCCTTTCCAAAAGAGGCGATGAACTGATCGCGGCAGGTGTTTATAAAGTAAGCATCTCCGTTCACAGCTTTGAAAGCGGTACGATGGAAGATTATCTCCGATACATTGCCGACTGCATGGCGTTTGCTGACAAAGCAAGCCGCGCAGGTGTGCTGACCGTACTTCGTCTTTGGAATCGCGGTTATGATGAGGGGAGAAATCTTGATACCCTCGCGCTTCTTCGCGACTATTTCAAAGAAGACGAATGGAAAGAAGGAAATCGCGGTATTCGTATTCGCCCGAAGCTTCATCTGGAATACGGCGACCGTTTCGAATGGCCTTCCATGACTGCCACCGATCACGGCGAAAACGTTTTTTGTTACGGACTTGGCGATCATTTTGGGATCCTTTGCGATGGTAGTGTGGTTCCCTGTTGCCTTGACCATGACGGGAACATTACACTCGGCAATATTTTTGAAAGCACGGCGGAAGATATTTTGTCTTCTCCGCGTGCTGTCCGTATGCGTGAAGGCTTCAAATGCCGAAAAGCGACGGAAGAACTTTGCCGCAGATGTGGTTATGCGACGAGATTTTCTTGAAAAGAAAATAAAAGAATTTTTTGGGCGGATTTCATATTCGCCCTCAGCCTGTCGAAAAAGCCCTGCGAAAAATCGCAGGGCTTTTATCTTCAAATAAAAAATTAAAGTACAAGAAGGTCTTCTTCAATGCCGAGCATGGGAAGGATACGAAGAAGTGTGATGCGGCGGCGCATAAAGGGGCTGTATTTCATCGCTTCCAAAGCAAATTCGGGAGAAAGATTTGCATCAGCGATCTCTGTGACACAACCTGCTTTGATCATCATCTCATAAAGTGCTTCCGCGGAAGGAAGATCATTTTCGATGGAATCACAAATATCTGCCCAATGGTCACGGAGAACATTGATATCAATTTCATCGGTGGGGTTCGGAATGTTGTAACCGTCGATCTCACCGTGATTTTTGGGACTGTAATGTTTGTAAACGTCCTCAAGGTCAAGGTCTTCCTTGTGAGGATTGATCGTCTTATACGCGAGCAATTTCTTGTAAAGACGGGTAACGAGGAGCGTTGCAATACCAACTTTTTTGCCGTGATAATCGGGCCAGATGCCATGTTCAAGCTTGTGGATTTCCCAGAAATGAGAAATTACGTGTTCCGAACCGGAAGCAGGACGGGAAGATTTTGCGAGCTGCATTGCGCAACCGGTCAAGATCAAAGAATCCAGCACAGCTTTTGCCGCTTCGGGATCGCATACGTTGATCTTATCTGCCATAGCGGCAACGCTATCCACGGCTCTTTTTACAAGCGCTACGATGTTTTCGCAATAATATTCACCAACGGTGTAATTTGCCACTTTCCAGTCAACGATGCCGACGTATTTCGCGAGAATATCACCAAAACCTGCAGCTTTCAGCTCTGTAGGTGCTTCCGCAAGGATGTTGGTATCCGCAATGACAACGGAAGGCTGACGGCACTGATAAGAAATTTTGAAATTATTTTCGATCAGCGGTGCGCTATCGGAAGCAAAACCGTCCATAGAGGGCGCTGTTGCGAAGATCGCAAATTTTTTATCTGCCTGTGCCGCTGCATAACGGCAAACGTCATTGACAGAACCTGTACCGATGGAAAGGATACCTTCAAAATCCTTTGCCGCTTCCATGATCTCTTTCGATGTTGCAAGATATGCATAACGCATATCGGGATAAACTTTTGTTTCATAAATAAAACCGCAAGCATCAAGAGATTCCAGAATGCCTTCGGAAACACGCATCGCATTTTCATCGGAAACGATGTAAATTTTTTTCGGGAAACCTGCTTTTTCCAAAATTTCACCGACTTTATGAACAAGTCCGCGTTCTGCTTCATAGGTTTCCAGATCAAAATGATGTTTTCTGCCACAAGGACAGTTTTCCAAATCTTTAATAATGGAACGAAGATCCATAATAAACCCTCCATTTTTTCTAAAAAATATTCTATCAAAAAAAGTATACCTTTTTCGAGGAAATAAGTCAATGAAAAAAGATGAAAAATCAAGAATTTTTACAAAATACCCTTTCTTTTATGACTTAAAGATGGTAAAATAGACATAAGAAAAAGGAAACGAGGATTTTTTACGATGAAAAAAGCATATGGAAAGCTTTTTCTATGGTTTGGACTTTTGCCCATCGCGGCAATCTTTTTGATGACGGCACTCTATTGCCTTTTCAGTAATATGTATCTTGAATGGTATTGGGTGACAGAATGGCTCTGCTATCTGCCCGAATCTATTGCTCTTTATTTAGAATATGCGATGGTTTATTTTTCTTTGGGGATTCTTGCTTACCTGATCCATTTTGAAAAAGCAAAAACATCTGCGATCATAACGCCTCTTTCAGCTATTGTGATCTTCGCCGTACCGTTTTTGCGATATGTGATCCGTCATCTTTTCTTTGTGAATACTATGAGCAAGAGCAATATGGAAGAAATGTTCCTTTCAGACGTTTTTGATGCGATCTATCTTTTGTTCTTCTTCCTGCTTGGAATTCTTGTCGTACTCATTTTGCGTGCGGTCTATGCGCTGATTTTGCTTCAAAAACCGACGGCAAAAGGAAAGATATTCACGGTAAAACACCCTGTTGGTCTTGCGATGACGATCTATTTTGCCGCTAATTCCACGATCTCCACGATCATGTTCCTCACCGCGGGTAAATTTGCCAAAGAAAATATTTTCAGTCTTTTGATGGAATACGGCATCAATGCGATAGGTTTTGCACTTGCGATTTTTGGCGGTTTTATCACTTCCCTTTTGCTTTCGAAAAAAGAAAAATGATACGAAAAACGGGCGATCACAAAAAAATCGTCCGTTTCTTTTTGAAAAGAGGTGAAAATATTGGATCAAGCACGTTTTTCTGCCGTATGCGAAGAAGAAATTCTGCGTTTTCGAGAACGTTTGAGCATAGGTACGCTCAGCGAGAAAACACTTCATGCCGTCTTGAAAAACTATTTCGAACCGAACGCTGACCGGCATGAAATGAAGATTGGCAATTATATCGCGGATATTGCAAAAGAAAAAGAGATCATCGAGATCCAAACACGAAGCTTTCATGCACTCGCACCAAAGCTTTCCACATTTCTTGTGGAAAACTCCGTGACTGTTGTCTATCCTGTCATCAAAGAAAAGCAGATCTTTTGGCTGGATCCTCTCACCATGGCGGTGGAATCCACACGAAAAAGCAATAAAAACGGAACTATTTTTGATCTTTTACCGGAATTATATCGGATACGTTCGTTTCTTTCCGAGCCGAATCTGCGCATCTGTGTCACGGAATTAAATGTGATCGAATATCGTTTGCTTGACGGTTATGGCAAAGACCAAAAAAAGCACGCCACCAAATTGGATCTGATTCCATCTGCACTTCTTGATGAGATCTATTTTGAAACACCGTGCGATTATCTGCGTTTTTTACCCGATACACTGCCTGAAAATTTTACCTCCGCTGATTATCGTGCCTTGATGAAAATTCCCTCACACACAGCAACTGCGGCACTCGGTGTGCTTCATGCACTGGGGCTGATCGAACAAAACGGTAAAAAAGGACGTGCTTTTACATACCAACGAAAAATTCTTTGATTATTCATGAAAATAGCATACATTGGACATGAAATAGATTTGAATTTTTCATAGTTATTTGGTATAATATAGATAGAAAGAATATTTTAGGAGGAATGCGAATGAATATTGCCGGTCTTTTGCTTCCAAGAAGCATGCTTGTATATTTATATGAAGACAATTCCATTCGTCAAGCCATTGAAAAATTAAAATATCACGGATATGCTTCCCTACCCGTGATCACCAGAGATAATCGCTACGTGGGCACCATCACCGAAGGCGATCTTTTCTGGTATTTCATCAATCAAGAAGAAGCATGCAAAGGAAATCTTCGCGAGATGGAAAAAGTTTCGATCAAAGAAGCCATGCGTGATCGCATGAATGCCGTACGCATCGACACAAAACCCGAAGATATCATTGCAAGAGCAATGGTGCAAGATTTTGTTCCCGTGGTCGATGACCGCGAAAGCTTTATTGGTATCGTTAAACGCAGTACGATCATCAAAAAGCTTGCCCTGGAACGAAAACAACTCGACTACGAAGAGATCTTCGCCTCGATCCCAGCTTATACATAAAAATAAAGCAAAAAACACCGCAGAAAATCTGCGGTGTTTTTATTTGGAAAAATGCAAAAAGAGAAAAAGAAACAGCTCCCTTGCGGGAGCCGTTTCTTTATAAATAATTAAGAGAAATTACTTATTTGATTGCGGAAGTTACAGTTGCAAGTGCACCAGATTCAGTACCGATAGACCAGTCATTGAGGATTACGAATACTTCACCGTCAACTTCGTATACGTTAACAGTGTAGATACCTTCACCCTGGATAGCCTGTTCTTTAGCAACAGTGTTCTTGAAGGAAGTCCAGATGTCGCCATTGAAGTACTTATCGATGTTAGCAGCAAGAGTTTCGTTGTAAGCGGTCTTAGCTTCGTCGAGAGCAGCCTGATACTTAGCCTTTACAGAAGTATCCTTGTAGAGGTTGTAGTTGAGTTCAGCAGCTTCAACAGCTTCTTTAGCAGCTTTCATAGAAAGTTCAAAGATAGCATCGCTTGCAAAAGTAGCAGTCTTGTTGTCAACAACCTTGAGAGTGCCGTTAGCATCCTGGTAGAGGAGTGTAGCGTCTTCGAGATCGTATACAACAGTTTCACCGGTCTTCTTGCCGTTCTTATTGAGCATGGAGTAAGTACCGATTACTTCGCCGTCTTCAACAGTAATTACAACGTTCTTCATGTAAACGCCGTTCTTACCGGTGGAGTCTTTTGCAGTTTCAATACCGATGGAATCAACGATCTTACCGTCTTTTTCAACGATGTACCAGCCGGAAGCGATCTTAGAGTTGATAGTGGGTTTAGTAGAACCGATTACAGTGTATTCGTAGTAGATAGAACCGATTTCTGTGCCGGAAGGAACAGCGTATACGGACTTATTGGAGGATACGATTACATTGGAACCAGCAGTGTATGTGAGAACAGTTTCAGCGTCGGAAGGAACGTATACGAGGTATTCGTCTGCACCAACGGTGAGGCCGTCGTCAACAACTTCTTTATCAGTAGCTACGAGAGCGTCCTGACCAATGAGAACGAGTGCGCCGAGTTTGTTGTTGTAGAAATCAACATCTTCTGCGTATTCCCAATCAGTAGGCTGTTCGAATACAACAAAGTTATAGTGAGTAACGATGAGGTCTCTAGCAGCAGCTTCTGCGGGAGTCATCTTGCTTACAACGTAACCAGCAGTGGTAGGTGTAAGAAGAACAACTTCAGTGTCTTTGGTAAGTCTGTACTTAACAGCAGTGTCAGCAGCGGTGTCATCTTTATCAGATGCTACGATGCCGTCAGTCTTACCGATGTTGGTTTCGTTTGCTGTGGTGAACCAGTAAGAGCCGGGGAGGTAACCCTTTTCAGTGGAAGCCATAGCAGTGAATGCTACGTTAGCAACTGCGCTGTCAGCAGTAGCAACTACGCCTACAGTTACAGTGCCTTCGGTGAATTTGTCAGCCTTGATGTCAGCGAGGTAGTCAGCTTCAGCAACTTTAGCGTCGTTGAAGGTGTAGTAGGATTTGCCTTCGAATACAGTGATCTTGTTGTAGGAGATAGTGGAAGTCTTGTCGATACCACGGTAGTCGTATTTAGCTACGAGAGAACCGTCAGCAGCAACAGAGAGTTCAGCGAGAACGTAGTTGGATCTGTTGTCCTTGATAGCTTCGAACCAAACGGGGTGTTCGCAAGTTTCAATTTCATCAGTAGTTGTATCATCAATAATGCATTCATGATCTTCCCAAGCATCGTAGTTAGCAACGGGAACTTCGTTCTTAACGTCGAATACGATCCAATCAGCGAGTTTCACGTTGTCGATATCGTTGAGAAGGATTTCAGCGAGTTCGCTGTCAGCAACGTTCTTCTTGGTTACAACTGCCTGGTCAACCTTGAAATTATAATCGTTGGTGATTTCAGTAGCAGTAACAGTGAGAGTCCATTCGTAGTTGCCTTTTTCGTTCTTGGTGAGCATGTATCTGGGATCGCTGTAGATTTCAGCGGTTACAGTTACAGTAGCAGTAGGAGCAGCAGCGCCGTCTACAACTTTTACACCATATTTATCTGCGTCGTATTCAACGAGAGTGGTAGAGTAAGTGATTTCGTCGTCTTTAACAACAACGGGAGTGTTGAGGTTGAGAGTACCCATCCAGCCCTTGAATTCAATGCCCTGACCGCTGATCTTTTCAGCTACAGTGATGTAGTTGAAAGTACCGTTGGAGTTAACATTTACAAGGTACATGGGGGAGAGTCTGCCGAGATTACCAGCAGTGAAGAGAGTGCCTTCAACGTTGGGAGTAAAGATAGAGGTGGATTCGTAAACAGAACCGTTGGTGAAGATATTAGCGTATTCTGCATAGTTAGCTGTGTCGAACATAGCGGAAGCAGAAGCGTTTACAGTGTATGTAGCAACGTCAACAACGGTATTTGCTTTTTTACCAGAAGTAGCAACGTTAGCAACAGTTACGTTGTAAGCGTTGTCGCCATCAACTTTTTCAACACCAAGGAGGTAACCAGCTTTAGCGTTGATAGTAGAGGAAGCGGACTTGCAGTAGTAAGCTACTTTGCTGGAATCAGTAATGTAGTTGATGTACTGACCAACGAGCTTAGCAGCGTTCTGAGCGTATACGTCTTCGAGATCTGTTTCGTCATAGTCTTTGATATCAAAGCCCATGAGATCAGCAAGATTTTCTGCTTTTACGAAAGAAAGTTTGTCGTCGTAATCCCAAGCAACAGTCTTCTTGCCTTCTACGCCGCTGATGGAGTAAGTGAAGGATTTAGTAGTAGCATCGGGAATTGTGGTAGGAAGATATACTTTTTCATATTCGCCTGTAGCGGAGAGAACTTCTACTACGAAGTAGGTTTCGCCACCGTAGGTGTAGAGGTTGGATCTTTCGATAACACCGCTCTTAATAGCAGCGAGTTCGAGAACCTGGTAAGGACCAGCTTTGTTTACGCTATCGTATGTGCAATTAGCGTCTTCGCAGGATACACCGTAGTTGTGTTCATGTGCAACGGGGTAAGCAGCGTCTTTACCGTCGAACTGACGACCGGAGGAAAGAACGAGGAGCTGGAGAGCACCGGAAGCGGTTTCTTCGTGTACGAAGTAGCCGGGGATATAAGCGGATTTCTTGATAGTGATGTTTTCAAGGAATTCGGTTACGAAAGGAGTAGCTTTTTCAGCAATTACAACTCTTTCGTATTTGCCGTCACCGTTATCATCGGAGAATACGAGAGTAACTTCGCCTTCTGCGAGAGTGGGGATCATAGCACGAGCATCTGCAGCAGCAACTGCTTCGAGAGCGCCGTCTTCGCCGGGAGCATAAACTTTGAGTTTGCCGCCGTTTACGTCATAAGTATTGCCGAGGATAGTGAGTTTCTTACCGTCAGAACTCCAAGTGAATGCGTTAGCAGTGTCGAAGCTTGCGTTAAGAGAAGGAGTGTAGTAGTTTTTGGAGGAAGCAGTAACAGAGATAGTGTTCCAGCCAGCAACAGCAGTTTCATCAGCAACGGTAGCACCAGCAGAGTATTCCTGGAGAACGTGAGTATCTACAACGAGAGAGTTAGCAACTACAGAGATGGAAGCAACATCGCCGTCGTCGAGAACAACGTTAACGAGGTTACCGAGTTTAACGTAGTCACGAACTACGATTTCATCTTCGTCATCAGCTTTTGTAGCGGAAAGACCGTTAGCAACGCGGAGAAGTTTGAGGAAGTCAGAACCGCTGAGTTCTTCAACTTTACCAGTGTTTACGGAAGTAAGTTCTACAGTTTCAGATTTGTCAAATTCGCCGGTGATTTCATCAATAGCGAGTTTGGAAACGTAGTAGGAGTTACCGTATACGGAAGTACCGATACCGCCAGCAGCGAGGATATCGATGAATCTTTCACCGATGTTCATGCCATCGATAGTGAGAGATTTGTAAGTAGTTCTTTCGTAAGAAGTGCCTTCGTACTTAACAGTCTTCTGACCTTCGATGAAGTTCATGATGGTAGCGAGAATGTAAGCAGCCTGACCTTTAGAAAGTTCGTGGTTGGGATCATAAAGACCAACTTTGTTGATGAATGTGTTGTTGAATGCATTGCAGTATTCGTTAGCAACGTCCATGTTGTTGATTGCCCAGAATTCAGCAGCGCCTTCAACCTTGCTCTGGTAACGCATCAAACGTACGATAACCGCAGATGCTTCGCCGAGAGTGAGGTTCTTATCAGGGCTGAATGTGCCGTCACCGTTACCAACGATGAAGTCACGGCTATAAGAATAAGCGATAGCAGCCTGATTGTTTTCTTCGGTTACGTCAGTGAAGGGAGTAGCCATAGCGCTAGTCCAGTAGCTGTCAGCAACCAAACCGGATTCGATCTTTGCAACCCAAAGAACGAATTCGTCTCTTGTGATTTTGTCTTCTGCAGTGGAACCGATGGTAGCGATGCCGAGGCTTTCGATTACGTTAACGCCTTCTGCATACCAAGCAATGTTTGCAGCAGACACACTTGCGAACATACCAACAACCATGATAGCAGCGAGTACGAGAGCAAGTGTTCTCTTAAAGTTTTTCATGAGAATTCCTCCTAATTATTTTAAGTCGTCGCAGAATATTCTGCAACTTAACTTGTGATATAATAATACTACAAACGGAAGTTTTTTTCAAGAGGTTTTGCCCTTTTGTAACATAACTGTAACATTTGTAACAAAGCCCTTTTTCCGCTTGTTTTTGTTTACGTTACCATTATACTCTTCCCCGAAAAAAAGTCAAGCGAGTTTCTCTTTTTGTAACACAACTGTAATATTCCGTCGCTTATATATTTAAAAGGATGAAGTTTGCGAAAAACTAAAGGTGAACCCTTTTTCATTGTTACAAAAAAGAAAAACGCCTCCCTTTTCGGGAGGCGTAATATTTAATTTTATTGACGGATCGTAATACCGAGCGCTCTTTCCACGCCACGGAGGATCTTGGCAGCCGCTTTGTCTGCTTCTTCTACCGTGAGTGTGTGGTCACCGCTTCTGAGAGAAACGGAGAACGAAACGCTCTTCTTGCCTTCACCGAGCTTTTCGCCGCGATAAATATCGAAAAGCTTGATGCTTTCGAGGATCGCAACGCCGCTCTTTCTCATCGCGTCTTCGATCTCACCGACGGTGATCGTTTCATCGCAAAGGAAGGAGAAGTCACGGGTGCTTGCGGGGAATTTGGGCAAGGATTTATAAGATTTCTTCATGGAAGAAACCGCGAAAATATTTTCAAAATCAAGTTCTGCGAGGTAAACAGGTGCGAAGAAGGTATAATTCTTCATGGCGATGGGGTGAAGTTCACCCATGACACCGAGAACGGTGCCGTCAGCGGCAGTAATTTCTGCACATCTGCCGGGGTGGAAGGTCGCATCATCGGTCTTAGCCGTATATTTTGCTTTGATACCTGCCGCTGCAAAGATTTCTTCACAAATACCCTTAAGGCTGTAGAAATCTTCTGCACCATAAGAACCGATCATCACTTTCACACGTTCATCGGGGAGTGTGCCTTCCAAGCCATGGATATTGGTGACCATATTTTCTCTGGGAAGGAATACTTTTGCCATTTCATAGAGAGAAACTGCTTCATTACCCTTATTGCAGTTGGTTTCGAGAACTTCGAGCATGGAAGGAATTGCGGTTGTACGCATGGTTTTTGTATCTTCACCAAAAGGATTCATGATTTCAACCGATTTGCGACGGCTATCGCCTTCCGCAAGACCTGCTTTGTCATAAAGCTTTGCGGACATAAAGGAATAGGTGTAAATTTCATCAAGACCGAAGCCAAGAAGAATATTATGAAGCTTTTTCTGGAAAGACTGCTTCGGTGTCAGACCGCCCTGCGTCATCGCGGAAACCACGTTGCTGGATTCGATCTTGTTATAACCATAAATACGAACAACTTCTTCTGCGATATCGTTCATGCAACGAACGTCATCACGGTAGGTGGGAACGGTGATGGTGTCGCCGTCCAATTTGAAATCAAGGCTTTCAAGAATACGAACCATTTCTTCTGCAGAAAGGTCAATACCGAGGAAGCGATTCATGCGTTCCGGCTCGAATTTTACGGTTGCGATCTCTTTTTTGACGGGATAAACGTCGATCATACCGCTGACAACTTCACCGGCACCGAGAAGATTTACAAGTTCACAAGCTCTTTCAAGCGCACCGATGGTGTTTTCGCTGTCAAGACCTTTTTCAAAGCGAGCGGAAGAGTCGGTTCTCATGCCAAGTTTTTTTGCAGTAATACGAACGGAGCTTCCGAGGAACATTGCAGATTCGAAAACAACGGTGGTGGTGCCGTCCGTGATCTCACTGTTCTGACCGCCCATAACGCCGGCAATGGCAACAGGCTTTTTGCTGTCCGCAATGACGAGCATATCGCTTTCGAGCAAGCGTTCCTGATCGTCGAGCGTCATGAATTTTTCTTTGTCGCCTGCGGTACGCACTTCGATGTGCTTGCCGTCAAGACATTTATAGTCGAAAGCATGCATCGGCTGACCGTATTCAAGCATAACGTAGTTTGTAATATCTACGATATTGTTAATAGGACGGACACCGGATGCACGAAGACGCATGCGCAGCCACAAGGGAGAGGGTTCGATTTTAACGTTTTTGATCACGCGAGCGCTATATCGGAAGCATTTTTCTGTATCTTTAATAGCAATATCAATATAGTTTTTGATATCGTCACCTGCTTCTTTTACCACAGGTGTGGGGATAACGGCTGTCTTTTCGAAGCTTGCCGCGCTTTCTCTTGCAAGACCGATTACGGAAAGACAGTCAGGACGGTTCGGTGTGATTTCAAATTCCACCGCATTGTCACGCATCTGGAGCACGTCCACGATATCGTCACCGGGCTTGTAGGTGAGTTCTTCGTAAGCGTTGAGAATGAGGATACCGTCGGTGGGAGCATTCGGCATATCGTGGAGGGTAAGACCGATCTCTTGAATGGAGCAGAACATACCTTCGGAGATCACGCCGCGAAGCTTGCCGGACTTGATCTGTGTGCCGTCAGCAAGAATCGTCACACGTTTTTCGTCCTTCGGGCAGTAGCAAACGGGAACGTAAGCACCGGCAAAAACATTTTTTGCCGCTGTAACGATCTGGATCGTTTTTTCACCGCAGTCAACCTCGCAAACGACAAGGCGTTCTGCATCGGGGTGCTGTTCCACTTTGTTGATCAGACCGACTCTGACGTTCTGCACTTCGCTGCCCATCGCGGTGTAACCTTCCACTTTGGAGCCTGTGTCTGTCATGCGGTCACAG
>CAYXQF010000056.1:0-12600 GCA_964466625.1 uncultured Lachnospiraceae bacterium
AGCGTGGCATAGCGCGTTAAATTCACGCCATAAAGCCAGTCGATATAAGTTCTGGCAAAGCCTTCATCGGCAAGATTTTGATATTCCATCTCATCTTTCATTTCCGTAAGCGCCGATGCCACCGTTTCCGGTGTTTGGTCCGGAAGCCAAAGACGCACGAATTTTTTCTCTTCCGAAAGCGCGTTTTCCACGCAAAGACGAATGATGATCTCGCCTTCGCGATCAGCGTCCCCTGCATTCACGATCGTGTCCACGTCTTTACGGTTACAAAGCGCCTTGATCAACTCAAACTGCTTTGCAACACCTGCGTCAATTTGTTTGCTCGCATCCCTTTTCAAACGAAACTTGAATTTTTCAGGAAAACAAGGCAGATTATCCATCGTCCATTTGGGGTTTTCGGGCGGATTTTCTTCGTAATCCTCAATATCGCAAAGCGAGAAAAGATGACCAAACGCCCAAGTCACAAGATAGCCTTCACCTTCAAAATAGCCGTTTCTTTTTGCTATCTTTCCGCCGATTCCCGCCACGATGTTTCTGGCAAGACTCGGCTTTTCCGCAATAATCAATTTCATAAATAAAAGCCTTTCCATAGGGGGTCTTTCCCCTGTGATATCGAAACAAAAACCAATGGGGACGGCAGTCCGCCCCCCCATTTTCATCATAACAATTTAATTAGCCTGCACCTCGGCAGGAGCATCTTCCATATCTTGCTTGGGAAATCTTCTTTGAATAACAAGATAACAAATAGCAAGCACCGCAAAAGCAATGATCCAAGAAATCGGCCACGCCAAATGAAGAACGATCCAGTCGCGATAATTTGCAAAAATGGTTGCAATCCAAAGAATACGAAGTCCGCAAACGCCACCGACGGTTACAAGCATCGGAACAAGTGAATAGCCAAGTCCGCGAAGCTGTCCGACCATGACGTCCATCAGTCCGCAGAGCCAATAGGTGGAGCAAAGAAGAAGGATTCTTTGATAACCGATATTGATCGCCTCTTCATCACCGGGAATATAAATACCAAGAAGCGGCTTGCCAAAGATGATAACAAGAGAACCCATGATCACGCCAATCGCAACAGCACAGCCAAGACAATAACGAAGAACTTTGCGAACGCGGCGATATTTTTTAGCCGCTACGTTCTGTCCGGTAAAGTTCAGCGCCGCCTGATAGAAGCTGTTCATAGAAGTATAAACAAAGCCCTCAAGGTTACCTGCCGCCGAAGCGCCGCTCATGTGCGGTGCTCTGCCAAGTGCCGCATAGGCAGTATCGAAAGAGTTGATGGAGGACTGAATCATAACGTTGGCAATGCTGAAAAGGCTGGACTGAATGCTCGCAGGAAGACCAATGCGAATAAGCTGACCAAGCACTTCGCGGTTCACACGCATCTTGCGAATATAAAAACGGCACATGCCCTCTTGCTTCATCAGGCAAAGCACGACAAGAAATGCAGAGATCGCTTGCGAGGTAACCGTCGCAATGGCAACGCCCGCTACGTCCATATTGAAATAATAAACGAAAACAAAGTTCAAAACCACATTGGCAAGACCGGAAATTGCAAGGAAATACAGCGGTCTTTTGGTATCCCCCGTTGCACGAAGGATCGAAGCGCCAAAGTTATAAAGAAGATTCACAGGCGCACCGATAAAGTATATTTTCAAATACAAGGAAGCTTGGTCAATAACAGCTTCCGAGGTATCCATCCAACGCAAAAACGTGGACGAAAAAAAGACACCGATACAAAGCACGATCAAACCGGAGATCAACGCCAAGGTCAAAGAGGTATGTACGACTTCTTCAACACTTTTACGGTTCCCCGTTCCGTAGCCACGCGCCACAAGCACGCTGACACCAACGGAAAGACCGATGAAAAAGTTAACGATCAAATTACAAAGCGAGCCTGTCGCACCAACAGCAGCAACTGCCGTTTCACTTCCCGAAAACTGACCGACAATGATAAGGTCCGCCGCATTATAAAGAAGCTGAAGCATATTGCTTACCATCAAAAGAACGGCAAAACGAATGATCTTCATCAAAAGCGGTCCGTGGATCATGTCAACTTCATAACCCGAGCGTCTGCGAACACGCACACCCATAATTAAATCCTCCCATTACCATATCAAAAATGAATTCGTTATATTTAATTATATCACATTGTATAAACGAAATCAAGAAAAACGAAAAAAGTAAACCGAAGAACCGATGTTTTTTTACAAAAAAGCTTGACCTTATTGCTTTGTCAATTTATAATATTATCAAAACGTATGATGGAGCGACAAAATGGATATCAAAACTTATATTCAAAATTTAGCAGATCCAAACGAAAAACCGCTGGATCAATTGATCGAAGGCGGCGGTTTCTGTGGAATTCTGCGCACCGTCGGCTGTGTCGGCGACAGCCTTTCCTCCGGGGAATTTGAAACCGTGGATCAAGAAGGAAAACATCATTATTATGACCTTTTTGATTATTCTTGGGGACAATTTATGGCGCGCTCGGCAGGAATCACGGTATATAATTTTTCGCGCGGCGGCATGAGTGCCAGACAATACATGGAAACCTTTGCCGACGAAAAAGATCTCTGGAATCCTGAAAAGAAATGCAAAGCGTATATCATTGCTCTCGGTGTCAACGATCTTCTCAACAATCATGAAGAAATCGGCTCTCTTCATGATATCTGCAAAGAAGATTACCGCCAAAATAACCCCACCTTTGCAGGTCATTATGCCATGATCGTGCAAAGACTCAAAGAAATCAGTCCTGACGCGAAATTTTTCTTCATGACGATGCCCGAAGAAAATAATCGCGCTGAAATCCAAGTTCTCAAAGATGCGCACGCAAAATTGATGTATGAATTCGCAGAATATTTTTCGAACGCCTACGTTCTTGATCTTAAGCGTTACGGACCTGTTTATGATGAGGATTTCAAAGAAAAATTCTATTTGAACGGACATCTCAACGCTTGCGGCTATGCTTTGACGGCAAAAATGGTCCTCTCTTATATCGACTATATCATTCGTCATCATTTCGAGGATTTCACAGAAATCGGTCTTGTGAATACCCCTTGGAAAAACTATAAAGAAAAGCTCTGATCGTTTGGATCAGAGCTTTTTCTTATGCATTAAAATATTCTTCAACATCAGCCGTGTCGCTATATTGCTTGCGGACGCGGATAACGATAGAGCCATCGGGTTCTTCGTTTTCACTTGTGATCTTGTATCTTGTTTTGGCTTTTTCCAGTGCGGTTTTATAATTTTCAGCCTCTTCACGGTTGAGCATTAGCGCCCGTTCTCCGGAATACCCCATTTCGGGCTTTTGAGAAAAAACCAACGTCTGAAAAATGCACGCCGATCTTACACGCTTCATTTGGACACCTCCTTGCGATCTCGCTTGTTCCGGCAGAAACAGCAGGACCAAGTTTTACAGAGAGATGTGCTCAAGCAATAAGTTGTGACCGCATGGCTGCCGCCGAAATCACGCCGATATTCACTCCCGTGGCAAAATTCTTTGCATCATCATTATATCATAAAATTGAGAAAAAATCCAAGGTTTTTCCCGAAAATCACGAAAAAACTTCGTTTGTGGAAATAGGCTTTTCCTGTTGCTTCCTGCAGATTTCTTCGTGAACAAGATCCATCAAACGAAACGCATTTACCCAAGAAACAAGCCAATCGTTAAACTGCCCTTTGGCATTTTTTCCGTCAAAGCTCCAGTTACTTTGGAAGATCGCTTCGTTCTGTGCGCCCGCGGGACGAAGAAGACCGTGCATTTCCGTTTTTCCGTCGCTGATCCCTTGAAACGTATATTCTCGCAAATAAAGCGAAGCGCGATACCAAAGAGGATCTTTTGTCACAGCGGACAAATAGCGCAGATCGGGAATATAATAGCTTGCCCAGCAATCAAGATGATGATGTTGCGCAGAAACCGCTGTGGCGCCAAGCGTTGTAAATCCCGTTTCCCCTGCATCTGTGTCCGCAGGAAACGGAATATCGTAATAGAACATCCACGTTTGCAAATAGCAGGCTATATTTTCAGCTTTTCTGAAATATTCAGTGTCACCCGTTATCTTTGCGAGCATCAGTGCTGAACGAAGGACGGGACCGGCACTCTCTTTATCGATGCAATACGTATCCAGCGCGCCGCCTGCCGCTGCATTGTGACAAAGATAATTCTCATAATAAAAATCAAAGGAAAGTTTACCTGCAACGAGATATTTTTCTTCGTTTGTAGCACGATACATTTGCAAAGCAGCTACCGTCATCATCGTCCCTGCCATGCCCCACGCACAAAGAATCTCACCATTTTGGTCCACCGTCTGCGGAAAGCCGTTTCCGCGTGCAGGATAATGCAAAACCGCGTCCAAAACGCCGCGTGCGGTATCGAGATAATCATGTCTTTCAATGCCGCAGTTTTTCAACAAAACATAGCAGTTGATATACTGATACGCAAGCCAACCGAGATTGCAAAGATCCAGGATCAACGCGTCCTTCCCCTTAAACACATCGTCCAGCAAAACGGGAATCAATCCGCTTTCTAAACGGTATTTTTGCCAAGTATCAAAAATGGAAATCGCATTCTGATAATCTTCAGAAGCAAGATCAAAAGAGCCTTTTAAAGTAAAGCTCAGATCAAACGGCGCGAGCACATCGTCCGAATCGACCGTATAACCTTCTTTGCGAAGTGCCGCATAAAGAAGAAGCCAGGCATTGGAAATATTTTGTCCGCACCAACCACATTCGTATCGTCCGTTTTTGCGGAAAACAAATTCAAGACCGGGTTCGCCGTCCGTACGTTTGCGAGGCAAAAATCCCATATTGGTCAACGTACCGTCGGGCGTGTTCTCCAGCAAACAACGAAGAAAAGACATCGAGTGATTATAGCTTTCCGTACAAACACGGTTTTCGGGTTCTCTGGCATACTGATACAGCAAATGCTCCAAAAAAGGACGGTATCCAAATGTTCCGCTCTCTTTAGAAAGGAAAAGATAAGCTACGAACGTCTTACTTTCGCCTGGCTGCAAAGACACGGGGTTCAAAATCGCATCGCCATAGCGGAATTTTTCCAAATATGCTTTGGGATACTCAACATGCGTAAAAAAGACTCGCTGGATCACCTTTTCGCCACAGATTTCCAAGGAACATGCACTTGCCACGTCTTCGGTGCCAAGGAAAAACGCTGTCGATCCGCGCTCCCCCATCACGACTGTGCAACCGGGGACACCTGCATGGTCCGAAGGAAATACCCACGGTTTTCCGTCGCAGAGCAAACCTTTCGGATCCATGCCGTCACCAAAAGTATTTCCCGAATAACTGACAGCAGGCACAAACCAATCCAAAACTTCATTTTCCGTACAAACGGACAAAGTCGGAAGAAAGGCGACGTGGCGGTCAGATATGTTTGTCACGGTGCGAGTGATCGTCACAAGAGAGCCTGCCTCGATTACTTCGTCCGCAAGCGTAAGCAAATTTTCCGACAAAGGACAAATCTCATGTTCGATCGCGCAAAACTGTTCTTTTAGTATCGTATAGAGGGACATAATGATCTCCGCCTTTCGTTACAATAAAATTCGAAAAACTTAATTTTTCAAGCTGTGCATCGGTGCGGGAATATGTCCGCCGCGATGAATGAAATCATGAGAGGAAAAAGGACTGACTTCCATGATGGGCGCTGTGCCGAGAAGTCCGCCAAAATCAATGCTCTCGCCAACAACTTTGCCGTATGCAGGGATCAAGCGTGCTGCTGTTGTTTTGGTGTTCACAACGCCGATAGCGATCTCGTCTGCAATGATACCGCAGATCGTTTCCACAGGCGTATCACCGGGGATCGCGATCATATCAAGTCCCACCGAACAAACGGCGGTCATCGCTTCCAATTTATTGAGATGGAGTGCGCCGACGTTTACCGCATCGATCATGCCCTCGTCTTCGGAAACAGGGATAAAAGCGCCGGAAAGTCCGCCGACAGAAGAGCTGGCCATCACACCGCCCTTTTTAACAGCATCATTCAGCATCGCAAGCGCAGCTGTGGTTCCATGCGTACCGCAACGTTCAAGACCCATATTTTCAAGGATTCTCGCCACACTGTCGCCAACTGCAGGCGTGGGCGCAAGAGAAAGGTCAACGATACCAAAAGGCGCGTCAAGTGCTTTTGCCGCATCGTTTGCCACAAGCTGACCAACACTTGTGATTTTGTAAGCGGTCTTTTTAATGATGTCCGCAAGCTCACCAAATGAACAATTTCCTGCACGCTTGATTGCCGCCGCAACAACGCCGGGGCCCGATACGCCGACGTTGATCACACATTCAGGTTCACCAATGCCGTGAAAAGCGCCTGCCATAAAAGGATTATCTTCGGGTGCATTTGCAAAAACAACGAACTTTGCGCAACCGATGGAATTCTTATCTCTTGTCAAATAAGCAAGCTCTTTGATCGCTTTGCCTGCCATATAGATTGCGTCCATATTGATGCCTGCTTTGGTAGAAGCCACATTTAATGAGGAGCAAAGGAAATCGGTTTCTGTCAGCGCTTGCGGAATCGATGAAATCAAAGCTTCACTTCCTTTGGACATACCCTTCTGCACAAGCGCGGAATAGCCGCCAATGAAGTTGATGCCAAGTTCCTTTGCGGCACGGTCAAGCGTTTTCGCGATCTTCACGTAATCATCACTCGAAGCTTTGCCGCCAATCAGCGCCACAGGGGTTACGGAAACGCGTTTATTTACGATCGGAATCCCGTATTTTTTGCCGATATCATCGCCTACTTTGACGATATTTTCCGCCTTGCTCGTAATTTTATCATAAATATTATCACAAAGTCTACCGATATCATCAGAAACACAATCATAAAGAGAGATCCCCATTGTGATGGTACGCACGTCCAGATTTTCGTGACGGATCATATTGATAGTTTCGAGAATATCATTTCTTGTTACAATGGACATGGGTTTTCACCTCTGTTTTTTATATTTTGTGCATGGAATTAAAAATATCTTCATGCATCGTGTGGATCTGAAGACCGTTTTCTTTGCCAACCGCCGCCATATAATCCACAAAATCACCAAACGGCATCGTAAGTGCGCTCACTTCCGCAATCATGATCATTGCGAAATAATCGTCAAGAACCGTCTGAGAAATATCCATGATGTTGGCGCCGCATTCCGCGCATTTTACGCTTACCTTCGCAACGATACCAACACTATCTTTTCCTGTTACAGAAATAACTGCTTTCATCAATTTATACCTCCAAAAATAGCACTCGCTATTGATTGAAACAAAAATGTTGCCACCATAGCGGCAACCTAAATTCATGTTTTCATTATTATAGCATGTCTTTTTCCATTCGTCAATAAATCATTTATAAATAATTAAAGAAAGGAGAATGATCTGAAAACCATTCTCCTTTTTGAAATCAATAAATTCTTATGTTATCTGCAAAAACGATCAGCGGTGCTGTTGCCCACGGGTGGAAAAGACTGCAATTTGTTTTTTGATCCTTGCCCCATGCTTCAAAAGTGGTCGTCGCCCCCTCGGAAAGCATCAAAAGCCAAGCGTCCTCGGCAGTTGCCAGTTTTTCTGCAATATCGCGTCTGCCGTGCGTGATCAATGCAGCAAGCGTGAAATACGCCATATAAACACCCATACTGCGAAGACCTTTTTCTTCGATTAGGGCAATAATTCTCTCACAAAGCGCAGAATCTTCCGTGCCGATGTCAAAGAGAAGCGGCAAAAGATTGGAATGTACTGCGGAATGTGTTTTTTGTGCGGAGTCGCAGAAAAGACCGGTTTCTTCCGAATAAAACGTTTGGAAGAAAGCTTTTTTCGCCATTTGTGTTCTGCCTGTTTTCTCAAGTCCTAAGTGTTCACGCAGTTCGTCCATCGCAGAAAGGAATCCACACCAGAACGCATTGATGACGTTGTGAAGTCCTTTGCCAACGGGGATCGTGATCGGGAAATCATAACCATCGCGAAGATTGTGCGGCCAGTCCACAAGATTCCATTTCTCATCAACCCCGTCAAGAAGTCCATTTTCATCGGTATATTTTAAGAAATACTGATATACCGCTTCCGCATAAGGATAAACTTCTTTCAAAAATTCACGATCGTCGTCCATCGCATATACCCAGCAGATTTGTGCGGGAAATTGGAGTGAATAATCGGCAATTTCCTGCATATACGCGCTGGTGGAAACCGCCATCAACCCTTCTGAAATAAAACGGGAATGACAGAAGTCGATGATCGCTTTTTTCATAAACGAGGTATCCCTCGTAATGGTAGCATGCGCACGCGCCGCCACGGAAACGTCCCCCATATACTGACCTTTTTCACGCGTAGGACAATCCACAAAAACTTCCTGCGCACCGTATTTTACCGTATCGGCACAAAGACGCAAAACCTTTCGCAAAGCATCGTTTTCCGTGCTGTAAGAAATTTTCTCTTCACAAGGATAATGACGCACGGTGACACCCATGTGCGTGATTTCGGTTCCCTCGGGGAAAATAAGTTCCATATAGCGGAAAGCTTTGTAATCATATTGATTCAACTCGTCGGAGCCACCGGAAAGGATCCATTCTTCTTCATAGCGGCAATTGCATCGCATGTCATAACGTACGTTGCCGTCTGCATTCAGCTCTTCACCGAGATGAATGGTAACAACATCTCCCGTTTTGCCAACCGCGCATATCTTCGGGTAACCGACGACTTCTCTGCCGAGATCCGCGAAAATACGATCCTTTGCATACTCGACTTTGACAAAAGGCATCTCATAGATCTCGAGCTGCTTTGAGGGTTGTTTTAAGAGTGTATAATCCGCATTTTGATATACAGCTACACTTTGCCATGCGCTGTCATCAAAATCTACTGCATAGAAATTCGTTTCTTTTGCACAGCTGTCATAACGCTCCAAAAAAGCGGTATCATAACCGACCTTACCCATCACGCTGTATGCGGTGTGGTCCGCACAAAGCCAGCTTTCATCACTGACAAGCGCACATTTTTCGTCAAGCAAAAGCTCACACCAAAACATTTCACGCATATCGCCGGAAACCCAAACACGATTGATAAGACCTTGATAATAAGTATGTACAGCAAACGTATTCTCGCCTTCCGAGAGATACTTGCTAATGTCGATTTCATTATAATAATAGCAGTTCGGATAAGACGGTGCAGGACCTTGTGTAACAAATTTGCCGTTGATATAAAGTTTATAGTAATCGTCCGCAGTTATGCGCAAAAGCGCCGTTTTCGCCTTCGGGAGATTCACTTTTTTGCGGAAAAGAACGTGTCTGTTTAAAAACTTTCTATCGACAGGACCGGGCTTGCGTCGATCCATTTCTTTGTGAAAAACATCATTTTTCGGCAAAGCGTCTGCAAAATCGGGGTGACAAATAAAATTCGGTTTCATTATAATTTCTCCATGATATTTTTAATATTTGTATTTTTTAGTCTAAACGAATACCGGTCTTCTCTTCCAAGAGAAGCTTTTCCAAAAATCTCTTCTGATATTTAAGTTGAACATAACGCAAAATTTTTCGATAGTATACGGGGTTTGCCGCGCCGCCCACAACACCGACCACAGGCAGTCCTTGAATAAATTTCAAAAGCAACATATCCATGGCAAAAACGCTCGCGGTAGTTTTGATCTGTGCCTTAAATTCCGCATCTGAAATATCCGTGCCAATCGCGCCCATTAAGGCATCGATTTCTTCATTTTGTTTAGTAAAAGTCTTGCCGGTGCCAAGAGATGCTGCCATCATTTTCAAAATCACAAGTTGCTCATAGCGAGATTCATAGTCGTAACCGTAATTCAACGCGGTTTCATAAATTCCTTTTAACAACATGCCGATAAACAGAACGATATCCGGCATGCCAATGCCAAGCGCACCCAGTCCAACACCCTCTGCTGTCGTGATCGCCGTATTCAGCAGATTTTTGCGTTCAGCATTGCGTTGCATTTCGCGGATCTCATGTCGTCCACCTTTCACGCGGAACGCAAAATCATAAACCGTGTGATTTTCTTTCATTTCATTTTTATTATAACTTTTTTCAATAACAGCACGGCCTTTTTGAAAAACGATAGAAAATCCTTTACAGAATGCGCTTTCAAGTCCGACGTATACCTTCTCAGGAATTTTTTCTTCCAAAGCCTTTTTCCATACAGCGGGTTGGTGATTCTCCGCTGATTTTATCAATCTTTTTCTAGTGATGCGATTCGATACTGCTGTTTTTTATCCATTTTATCACCCGTTTCTTTTTGATGATTATCTTATTTTTATTTTATCATCAATGTCCTGCTTCTGTCAATAATATGTTTTCCTGTAAACAGTTATCAATAAAGAAACCACTTCGCATAACACGAAGTGGTTAACTTATTATTTATTCTCTTTTCTTGGCTCTGTGCAAAGTGCAAGAAGATCGTCAAGCTTCGCTGTTGCCATGCAAACGACGGTGTCACTCGCACCATAATAAATGCGAACTGTGTTATCATCTTCCAAAATAGCACCGCAAGGGAACAATACGTTGGTACGGAAGCCTTCCTCTCTTTCCCAATGTCCTTCAGGAACGATAAGCGGTTTTTTGGACATACCGATCACTTTAGAGGGATCCTCAAGATCAAGAAGCGCGATACCGATGGTATAACGCTTGGTCCACTTGGGCTCCCAGCCGTTTTTACCTCTTTCCATATCACGGTCAACAGCGTGGAAAATCATAAGCCAGCCTTTGTCCGTTTTGAGAGGAGCCGCACCGGGACCGATCTTGTCATTACAGAAAGGAACGTCTTCCACGCCCATAACAAGGCGGGATTTGCCCCAATAAACAAGGTCAGGAGATTCGGAAAGCCAAATATCGAAAACGTCACCGCCACGAGAATATACAGGCATCGGACGTTCCAAGCGAACATAATTACCATTAATCTTTTCCGGGAAAAGAACCATGTTACGGTTTTCGGGAACCGAAATGGATTTTACATTGAAGGTTTTCAAGTCTTTGGTCGTTGCCATACCGCCGCAAACACCATGCTTGGTATCCACAGCAAAACAAATGCAATATTCACCATCAATTTCTGTGATACGAGGATCATATACACGTTTGATCTCGTCATCTTCCATGGCAAAACAAGGTTCCGGTTCCACTTCAAAGTGAATACCGTCATCGGAATAAGCAACACCGAGGTTTGTGCCTTCGAGTGTCTGTTTTTCATAATCACCGTAGTCATTACGGAAGATCATGATATATTTTCCGTTTTCCTTCTTTAATACACCGGCGTTAAAGGTAAGCGCTGCCGGATACGGCACGTCCTTATACGTCAAAACCGGATCGGGATAACGTGTGATACACGGTTCTGTTTTAAAAATACTTTCGTTGATAGGTCTGAATTGTCTGGGCATGAGATACCTCCACATTTTTATACTTTTATAAAATTTTAACATATATTGCGAAAGAAAGCAAGCCCTTCTTTTAAATTTACTGTTTTTCCAAACTATAACTCTATTAAAAAACCTATTGCCAAATTTGCTTTTTTGTTTTACACAGAAAAACAGAAAGCAGCCGATGGAGATGAAGATACGTATTACTTCGTTCTGTCTTTTCTTCATGAAATAAGATCATCAAATTGTGTATCAAATATAGAGAGGAGTCTGCTATGAGAACAACAAAAATCGCACCTGTGGCAAAGCAGAGAAAAAGCTCACGCCGCTGGAAATCGCACCGAACCATGTGCTTGTGACTCCCCTGCTCGGCTTCACTACATGGAATGCCTTCGCTGCCCGTGTCACACAAAAGGATATGAATCCTTGATTGCAAAAGGAATTTCTGTATTACCGCCCAAAACGACGGCGTGGGGTGGGCAAGAGCTTTTACTGGAAGATCCCGATGAAAACAAAATCATTCTCTTATAAATGATAATCAATAATGAAAAAATCATGAATAACATACTCGATTTTACTCAGATCACAGCTTGCGGAGAATGTTGCATAGGTTGTCAGAAAAAAGCAAATGGCGTCTGCCAAGGTTGCATAGAATCCGATGGGCATTGCGCTGAGTGGACACAATCCAATGGTTGCCCGATACATAAATGCGCGAGAAGTCATAATGTTCAATTTTGTGGTTTATGCAAAGAGTTCCCTTGTGAATGGCTCATTCAGAAAATTTTTTGGAGAACTAATGTTGTCGAGGAATTAACAGAATTGGCAAATCTATATACCCAACAATCACGAAAATCCACATAAACGATATTCGACTTGAATACAGAAGCTTGAAATTTAGAGATGAGCGAAATGAGAAGTAGCAAAATCTCATTATGAAAAAAGTGCGCGACGAAAAAGCCCTAACAAAAAGGGCGAAAAAACGATAAATCAAGTCATTAAGCGGAGCGCAAAGAGGCTTTTAAGGAAAGTCTAAGGTTGGGTTTTTGAGTGATTACGGCAGTAAAAGCAATAGCAAGCAAGGCAATATGCGCAATAGATGAAAGGTTTTGAACGGCATTGAAAGAACGCACCCACATACGTTCTTGACCGGTTTTCTTGAATCTGGCATTGTAACGTTCAATCTCGGTACGCATAGCATAAATCTTTTTGAAGGAAATGCAAGATCGATCAATAGAAAGCC
>CAYXQF010000057.1:0-12459 GCA_964466625.1 uncultured Lachnospiraceae bacterium
ACAATCGAGGAATTTTTTGAAAGCCAACAACGAAAAATCCCTTTAGGAACTAAAGAGCGCACTTCTATACTCTCCTGTCGGGAGTATCGTGCGTCTTGCAAAGCTTCATTCTCTGTCAGCAGAAGAAAACTGACAGACCGAGAATGTTGCGTCACTTCGTTCCGTCAAGGTGGCTACCCCCCTTGCGCCGTTAAAGAGGCTATCCCCTGTTGACTTGCCGTCCTCAAACGGTTTTGACAAACCGTTCGCCGCCAGCTAGTTTGATGCAAATATATAAAATAATCGTCCGTATGATCTTAACCATACGGAGGATTAACTGTTTTACGGACACCGCCCAATAAAACCGTTCTTTTTATTTTTGGTACTTTTAACGTTTATTTTTCAGTCAACGCAAAAAACTTATTTTGTCTGATCCGCATTTTTCTTTTTGCCGCGTTTTTTCGGCTCGATGGCAATATCACCAAGAACTTCTTTGAAGCCTTCACCGATGGTTTCCGTGGCTTCGCCAAGGATCATGAACGCACTCGCGTCAATATTACGAACCGCTGTTTTGAGTTCAAAAAGTTCATTTTTCTTCACAACGCAAAGAATGATCTTTTTATCTTCTTTCGTATACCAACCCATACCGTCAAGAAGTGTCACACCGCGATTGAGATTTTTCATCAGAGAATCAGCAACTTCCTGATATTTTTCGGAGAAGATGTACGCAAGACGAGTCTTATCAAAGCCGCCGTTCACGAATTCCAGCGCGCTGGAGCACATGAAGATCGCAAGGAAGGAATAAAGAATGGAGTGCGCGTCCTTCGTTGCGATCGCCGCAAAAAGAACGACGCAAGCATCGACAGCGAGAATGACTTTCGGTGTGGGAAGACCTTTGAATTTGAGCTTCAAAAGAAGTGCCGCAAGATCGGAACCACCTGTGGTGTAACCACGCTTGAACATAAACGCTACCGCAATACCAAGCACACCGCCGCCAAAAATAGCATTCAAAACATAATCATCTGCGGAAAAGGCGGGAAGAAGAAAATCCAATCTTTCCGTCACTTCAACAAAAAGCGAAGACACCGAAATGCCGACCAGCGCCTTCACGCTGGAGCGGAAGCCGTAAAAACACATGAAAAGGAGAAGCAGCGGCATATTGATACAGAAGATCATAAGACCTGTGGGAAGACCGTACAAAATGCGCAAAACGGTAGCGATACCGCCCGCACCGCCGATAAAAATACCGCCGGGAACGAGAAACATATTATACGCCAGCGCAAAAAAGCAACCGCTGATAAAAAGGTTCAAAATATCCGAAAATATTTCTTTGCTTTTCAGATCGTTCAATTTTTTAGTCATAGGGGGAAGCCAATCCTTTCTGATTTTTTGGTTATAGAAAAATAGGGACATGAATATATTAGACCAAACGAAGTTTTTATATCGGTTTGGAAAAGAGGTTTTGCAAAGGACTTATGAAAAGAGTCACTCGTTTTATGACAAACGCGCTGATCCTTGGCGGCACGACGATCTTTATGCGCATCGTCGGCGTCATTTTTGGCGCGTACGTTTCGGGGAAGATCGGCGCGGAAGGCATGGGGCTTTATTCCCTGATCTCAAGCGTCTATATGTTTGCCGTCACGCTGGCTTCTTCCGGTGTCAACCTTGCCATGACAAGGCTCGCTGCCGAAGAGCTTTCGAAAAATAACGGAAAAGGCGTCATCGCCGCCGTGAAAAACTGCGCCGCCTTTGCGCTGATCTTCAGCGTTTCGGCGAGCCTTATCCTCTTTTTCGGTGCAAAGTTCATTGCAAGCGAGATCCTCGGCGATATGCGGACCTTCCGCAGTCTTCGCGCGCTTTCGGCAGCACTTCCCTTCATCGCCGTTTCAAACGTTTTCAGCGGCTATTTCGGTGCGACAAGACGAATTGCCAAAAGTGCTTCCGCGAACATCACGGAGCAATTTATAAAGATCTTCATCACCGTGAGCCTCATCATCACCATCGCCCCCAAGGGCATGGAATACGCTTGCCTTTCGCTGGTCATCGGTACTGCGGTTTCGGAAGCGCTTTCCTTTTTTTATCTTTTCGCCTTTTATCTTTATGACAAACGAAAGCATATCCGAGAAAAGGAAGGCAAAGTTCCGCGCGATATCAAACGGAGAATGCTTTCGATCGTGCTTCCCGTGGCGCTTTCTTCCTATCTGCGCTCAGGTCTTGTCACCATCGAGCATATCTTAATTCCTATCGGGCTTCGCCGTCATGGGGCAGACAGCAGTTCTGCACTTGCCTCTTACGGCGTGATCCACGGCATGGTGTTTCCGCTCATATTATTCCCGTCCGCGGTCTGTTCAACCTTTGCAGGACTCATCGTTCCCGAGCTTTCCGAGCTTGCCGCCACTTACGGAAAAGTGAAAAACAACAAACACATCTGCTATATCGTGCGACGTGCGCTCTCCTTTGCTTTGCTTTTCGGCATCGGCGCGGGAGGCATCTTTCTCTTTTTCGCGGAGCCGCTTGGCATGCTCGTTTATCATAACGAAGAAACCGTGCGTTTCATTCGCGTTTTTGCCGTACTGATCCCTGTGATGTATCTGGATACCACCGTGGACGGTATGCTCAAGGGTCTCGGTCAGCAGCTCCACTCCATGATCTATAACATCATCGACGCTTCGATAAGTGTCATTCTCGTGTGGACACTTCTGCCGAAGATCGGCATTTACGGCTACGTTATCTGCGTATTTATAACAGAGCTTGTGAACCTCGCGTTCAGTCTGACAAGGCTCATCACGGTGACAGGCGTAAAAATCCCCCTCTACCGAGGAATCGCCAGTCCCATTTTGTGCGTTGTCGGCGCCACGACGTTCGTTTCTCTTTTAACAAACCTTATGCCCGCTCTTGGCACGAACACCTTAGCGTTTACCGTTTTCGGCATTGTGCTTTGCATCGGCATTTATGTCCTGCTTCTGCGCACCACAGAAGGGCTGACAAAGGAGGATACTGCCTGGATCATGGGTATCTTTCACAAATAAAAGACCAAGCTACCATCTGGGCATAAGATCTTCCTCCTTCCGTTTTGCAAAATAAAAAACCTTATACTTCGATTATATCTTTTTTTCGGGATAAAGTCAACAGAAAAATTCCCCTTGCAAAAAATCTTTCCATGTGGTATAATAAAAAAACACCGCACGTATTATTTCAAGTCCCGTGAGGAAGAAAGGATAATCCCCATGAAAATATTGGAATCTGCGGAAAATTATCTGGAAACGATCTTGATCTTGCAAAAAAGAAACGGCACCGTCCGCTCCATCGACATTGCAAGCGAGCTTGAATATACAAAACCCAGCGTCAGCATCGCCATGAAGCACTTGCGTGAAAACGGCTACATTGAAATGGACGCAAGCGGCTATATCACGCTCCTCGACAAAGGACTTGCCATTGCAGAAAAGATGTATGAGCGCCACACGGTCATCACCACGTTTCTCGCAAAGCTTGGCGTTTCTCCCGAAATCGCCGCCGAAGATGCTTGCCGCATCGAGCACGTCATCAGTGAAGAAAGCTTTGAAGCGATCAAAAAGCAGACAGAAAATTAAAAAGCTTACCAAAAAGGTGAAAGCCACACGCTTTCACCTTTTTATGTTTCGGTATATCCCCACCAAAAGATTCTTGAAGGATCTTAAAGGGAACTTTTTGCAAAAAGCTCCCTTTAACGAGGAGATACTTATTCCACTGTCACGCTTTTGGCAAGATTGCGCGGTTTATCCACGTCGTGTCCGCGCTTCACGCTCGCGTAGTATCCAAGAAGCTGAAGAGGGATCGCCGCAAGGCTCGCGCCGAAATGCGCGTCTATCTGCGGAATACAGATCTTGACATCGGCGCTTTCCCAAGGCTCACTGCCAAGAGAAATGAGAAATGCACCGCGGCTTTTCACCTCCATCATGTTTCCGATCATTTTATGATACGTTTTCTCGTCCGTCATGATACCGATGACGGGCGTTTCTTTTTCGATCAAGCTGAGTGTGCCGTGTTTCATTTCACCTGCGGCATAAGCCTCGGCGTGAATATAGCTGATCTCCTTGATTTTGAGACTCCCCTCCAAGCCGATAGCATAGCCCTGCCCACGCCCGATAAAAAAGAGAGCATTTTTCTCCGCAAGCTTCTCCGCCAGCACTTTGAGCGGTGCCGTATCCCTCAGGATCTCTTCCATTTTTTCGGGCAAAGACCAAAGCTCCCGAATCAGCACTTCTGCGCCTTCGGCAGATAACGTACCTTTTGCCAGACCGAGCGCGATGGCAAATGCATCGCAGGCAATAAGCTGTGCGCTGTATGCCTTGGTGGTTGCCACAGCGATCTCAGGACCTGCAGGCGTATAGAGCACGCGATCTGCTTCTCTGGCGATAGAGGAACCGACCACGTTAACGATGGCAAGCGTTTGCACACCGCGCCGTTTTGCTTCCCGTAAAGCGCCGAGGCTGTCTGCCGTTTCACCCGATTGGCTGATCACGATCACAAGATCGTCCGCACCCATGATCGGTTCCCGATAGCGAAATTCCGAAGCAAGCTCCACACGCACGGGGGCATGCGCAAACGCTTCGATCACGGAAGACACCGCAAGTCCCGCGTGATATGCCGAACCGCAAGCGACGATATGCACCGCACCAATCCGTGCCAGTGCCTCTTTTTCCATGCCAACACGGATCTTTTCAGATAAATCTTCAGGAATCAACGCACGGAGCGTATCACGGACAACACGCGGCTGCTCATAAATTTCCTTGAGCATAAAATGCTCATATCCCTCTTTTTCCGCCGCCTCCGCAGACCAAAGGATCTCCGTTTTTTCTTTTATGAGAGGCGCACCGTTTGCATCAAAAAATTCCACACCCCCGTGGAAAAGCTTCGCCATCTCGCCGTTTTCCATCGGATAGACCGTGCGCGTATACGGCAAAAGTGCCGGGATATCGGAAGCGAGAAAGATCTCCTCCTCTGCCATGCCGACGATCAGCGGACTATCCTTTCTCACGGCATAGATCACGTCCCGAATATCTCGGAACATCACGGCAAGCGCGAAAGAGCCAAGAAATTTCGCAGCGGCAAGGCGCATCGCCTTGGTGGGGTCTTTTACCTCTCGATAATAAAAATCCAAAAGGCAAACGGCAATCTCCGTATCCGTATCCGAGGAAAAGGTATATCCTTTCTGCAAAAGAAACGCTTTCAGCTCTCCAAAATTTTCGATGATCCCGTTGTGCACACCAACGACAAGCGACTCGGGACTTGCGTGTGGGTGCGCATTTTTTTCAGACGGTTCGCCGTGTGTTGCCCAGCGCGTATGTCCGATACCCACGGTACCGGACGGCTTTTTTTCCTGCAAAAGCGCTTCTAAATTCTTTAGCTTTCCCTTTGCTTTCACCGTTTCGATCTCGCCGGAATCCGCAAAAACGGCAATCCCGGCAGAATCATATCCGCGATATTCAAGCCGCGAAAGTCCCCGAAGAAGAATCTCCGCCGCATTTTTTTGACCTGCAAAGCCAACAATTCCACACATAACGATCACCTTCTATGATTAAATTCACCGAGCAGCGGCATAGCCTTTTTGCGCGATTACAGCGGCAATCGACGTCACCGAACGGCGACAAAGTTCCTCGTCCTCCGCCTCCGCCATAATGCGGATGACAGGCTCTGTTCCCGATGCACGGAGCAAAATGCGCCCCTTGTCGCAAAGATCTTCCTCCGCATGACAAACGGCACGCCTTACGTCTTCGTCGGCAAGGACCGCCGCGGCATCACGCACACGCACGTTTTCCAGCACCTGCGGATAAAAGACAAACGGCGCCAAAAGCGACGAAATATCCTTCCCCTCCTCGAGCAAAATGCGCATCGTATAAAGTGCGGTCAAAATGCCGTCCCCCGTCGTCGCATGATCGGCAAGGATCAAATGTCCCGATTGCTCACCGCCAAGCGAAAAGCCGCCGTTTTTCATGCACTCCCAAACGAATTTATCACCCACCGCCGTCTTTTCATAAAAAATTCCCACTTCATCAAACGCTTTATAAAGTCCGAAATTCGACATCACCGTGGTGACGACCGTATTTTTCGCAAGTGTGCCTTTTTTTCGCATAAAACGCGCAAAAAGATACAGCAAATGGTCACCGCTGATGATCTCACCTTTTCCCGAAACGGCGATACAGCGGTCACCGTCGCCATCAAAGGCAAAACCAATGTCCAAATTTTTTTCCCGAACAAGTGTCTGCAAAGTTTCGACGTTCGTGGAACCGCAACTCCGGTTGATATTCAATCCATCAGGCTCCGCATGGATCGCGGTGATCTCGGCACCGAGATATTCAAAAGCCGCTCTTGCCAAACGAAACGTGCTACCGTTGGCAAGATCCAACCCCACGGAGATCCCACGGCAAGCGTTTTCAGGAAGGATCCGCAAGGAATCCAGATACACAGAAGCAAGCATATCTGCGTCACGCACCGTTCCCACGCGCGCCCCCGTTGCAAACGGCAATTCGTAAGCACCGTCAAGATAGGTTTCCAAAGAAAAAATGAGCGCCTCTTCCTTTTCTCCAAACCGATTGATCAGCTTGATACCGTTATCCGAAAACGCATTGTGGCTGGCGGAGATCATGACACCGAGATCAAAACCACCCGTTCGCACTAGATGCGCCACGGCAGGCGTTGTGACCACGCCAAGGCGAAAGACATCTGCGCCCGATGCCAGAAGTCCGCCGATGAGTGCATGTTCAAACATATCACACGATCTTCGCGTATCCTTCCCGATCAAAATACGCAGTTTTTTCTCCTCCGCTTCGCCGCAAGTCCCCAAAAAACGTCCGATACGATACGCATGATCCGCTGTCAGCTTCACGTTCACTTCCCCACGAAAACCGTCTGTACCGAAATACTTTCCCATACCGCTCATTCTCCTTTCAAAGTCAGAATATCACCTGCTCGCATGATGCAGTTTTCCCCGACCACGCCGCGGACAACAGAAAGCGGATAGATCATCGTGCCGCGCCCGATCACAGCGCCGGGACAAAGCACGCTGTTACACCCGATCTCCGCGCGGTCACCGATCATGGCACCGCATTTTTTGCGAGAAGTAGCGATCGGCGCCTCACCGTGAACCACGACCTCTCCATGATCCAGACGCACATTTGCCGTGATCACGCCTGCGCCGAAATGCGCACGATAACCGAGAATGCTATCCCCCACGTAATTGAAATGCGGCACCTGCACACAGTCAAAAAGGATCGAATTTTTCACTTCCGTGGAATTGCCGATCACACAGCCCTCGCCCACAAGCACCGCGCCGCGAATAAACGCGCCATGGCGCACCTCCGTTTTTGCACCGATGATGGCAGGCGCCAAAATTTCAGCCGACGGCGCGATGATCGCACATTTATGGACCCAAACACAAGGGGTGACCTCGTCATATTCGGCTGGAGAAAGCGTCTTGCCAAATTCAGTGATCTTATCACCAAGCGTCGCCAATGCCTCCCATGGATAAGGAAACGACGAAAGATACGAGGCGGCAAGACTATGGTTCCTATCAAAAAGCTCGGAAAAATTCATCATAAAATAAAGTCCTTTCATCAAAGTCAAAAATTTCCCTCTTATTGTTCCCTTATTTTATGCGTGCAAAAACAAAAAAAGAACCGAAAGTTTTCGCTTTCGATTCTTTTCTCATCATCATTTTTTCGTCACCGTCACCTTGCGGCACTCGCTGACAGCAAGCATTGGTTTTTCGTTTCTCGGACGGTAAGTCACGTTTTCTATGGTAAAATCCGATTCTTCAAAAGTGACATCGGGAACGTCTACGCAGGAGATCGCCATGCGTGTGTGCGCAAGATCGCAATCCTTCACCGTGATATTTTTCATCGGTGTGTTGGAGCGCATGAAGCAGACCATCTTTTCAGAGGTCACCTTAACGTTTTCAAAAACAATGTTTTCTTGCACAGGCATTTCGGAGCCGGGATATACGCTGTGAGAATAGTTGTCATTGTCAAAGTGAAGCTTCAGACCCGTGTGGCGGTGGCTATCCAGCGTGATGTTTCGGAACGTGATATTGCGGCAACCCACGTTCAAATGTGTACCTTCCTGCACCATAACCCAAGCGATACCGTCAAAAACTTCCGTGCCTTCCGTGTGCGTGGGCGGTGTCATGGAAACGTATTCCGTTCCGTCCGGCTTCATATAAGCACGATAAATTCTGCCGTTATGCACAACGCTGTCGGAATGGCGGATCATCATTCCCTCGTGCCAATTGAGCCAAGAACCGGCAAGGATACGGGAGAAGTAACCAACTTCACCGTGAGGCAAGTCGATACAATCTTCAACAAGACCGTTTTCAATCCAACCAAGCTCAGGGTTACCCGAAGAATAGTCGTGCGCATTGAGCGCCACAGCATCATCGTATGTACGGAATGTACAGCCGCGAACAATAAAATTCTTGCCGCTTCCGAAATGAACGCCGTCTTTTTTGCCCTCGATGTGTGCGTTTTCCACCAGCGCATTTTCAAACGTGCAGATATGTACACAATAATCCATCGGCGGCAGATCCAAAACGACAAGATCGCGAATTTCCAAGTCCTTCACGTAATGGAAAGAAAACATACCGCGAAGACCGGGAATACACTTTTCTGTCTTCACGCCCTGCCCTTGACACATCACACCATTGCAGATCAGATTCAAACCCTTGATCTTAATATTGTGATTCCAAGTTTTCGTGAATGCACCGCGATTGACGATCACGTAGCCATTCTGTTCTTCTCCGGATTCGTTTCGGCGCAGAGAAAGTCCTTCTTCAAAGACAAGACTCGTATCGTCGCCCACCATCATAGGAGAAACGATATCTGCAACGCCCTTACCGTCAATGAAGATCTCACCACCGATATCCAATGCCGCCTGCAAAGCCGCGCTGTTTTTTTCAGGCGCATTGCCGGGGAAAAAACCGAAATCTGATGCTTTTATCATAGATATGTCCTCACTTTTATGAAAAAATTTATTTTTAAATACAAAAAACCCACCCAGCCGTGTACGTCAGAATTAATGCCCTGCCAAAAGTCAGGGTGGTGCCCGCACCGATACTTCGTGCTCCCAGCGTCCGTGGCCAAACGTGACAAAGCAGGTCTGGTCGGGAGGTCTGCAATCCCATAGCGGATTGTTATGTTAAGGCTCCAAGAAATAGTTGTAGGTTTAATTTTGACATATAACGAGAAAGGCAGGATTTTTTAGCAAATTTACCTTCGAGCGAGATTCGCTCTGTTGTTATTATATGAAGATTCGGTTTTCTTATTCACCGTCGTATTCGATTTCGGAGAAAACTTCGTCATCGAAAGCGTCGGCAACTTTTTCATATTCATCATCATCATCGATGGTGGAAAGAATATCTTCGCCGTCTTCGTCTTTTTCAAGCTTCAAAAGTACGCATTCGCCGTTTTCATTGTCTGCAACGGGCATCAGCGCGTAATAAATATTACCGTCGATTTCGAGGGAAGCAATAACCTCAAATTCGATTTCATTACCTTCTTCGTCTGTAAGAGTAATGACTTCGGTATCGAAAATTTCGTCTGCCATTGGTAGGATTTCCTTTCAAAAATTCAATCTGAAAAATCGAATATTTCGGAAGAAGCGGTGTTCCGCTGCGTTTCTTCTTATCTATATTGTATACTAAATATTCGATAATGTCAAGGTTTTTTTATTTATTTCGACGGATTGATATATTTCCAGTATGCTTTGAGGTAATTAAAACCGGACCAAAGCGTCATCAAGGTCATTGCCGCCATGGTGAGATAGGAAACAACGTGTCCGCCGAGAAGTGTATACGAAAACATGGGTTCAATAAGTGCTGCAAGGATAAAGAGGATCTGTGTGCAGGTCTTCACTTTGCCAAGCCAGTTTGCCGCGATGACGATGCCGTCGGTGTTGGTGACGACCATGCGCATAGAAGTGACGGCAAGCTCACGGAAGATGACGATAACGGTAGCCGCGAGAAGAAGCACGCCGTAAAGGCTTGCGCCTTCATCTCTGCCCGTCACATAGCAAAGAGAAATGAGCGCCACGAAAACCATGAGTTTATCCGCAAGCGGATCCATAAATTTACCGAAATTCGTTACAAGATTATATTTTCTTGCAAGATAACCGTCCACGAAGTCCGTCAGCGACGCCAAACCGAAAAATGCCGCCGCAATGAGTCTGGACCAGATGCCAAGTCCGAAATCAAAGGTGATGAACACCGCCCCATCCCGTGAGCATAAATAACACAAAGAAAGGAACCATGATCATTCTCGCCATCGTAAGCTGATTGGGCAAATTCATTTTCATAACATTTCCTCCGTTTTTTTATTTTGTCGTTTTACCGATGAGGTCGTAATCCACAGCTTCTGTGATGTCCACGTCCACGAACGTGCCGGGCGCGATGCGCTTTTTACCGAGCGCGTTTTTGAAATATACTTTGGTATCGATATCGGGAGCATCGGAAGCACTTCTGCCGTAGTAGATCTCTGCTACGGGGTCAAACGCTTCGCAAAGCACACGGATACGCTTGCCGACCATTTTGGAGTTCTTTTCGTCGGAGATGTGAAGCTGTTCGCGCATGATGATGTCATAGCGATCCTGCTTTGTCTGCTCGTCGATCTGATCTTCAAAATCGTAAGCAGGGGTATCTTCTTCACGGGAATAAGTGAAAGCACCGAGGCGATCAAAGCCTGCCACCTTCACAAATTCGCAAAGCTCTTCGAAATCCGCATCGGTTTCGCCGGGGAAACCAACGATCACGGTCGTGCGGATACAAACATCGGGCATTGCCGCGCGAAGACGTGCGATGGTGTCTTTGATCATCGCGCTGTCACCGTGACGGTTCATCTTTTTCAAGATATTATCGCTGATGTGCTGAATGGGGAGGTCGATGTATTTTACCACGCGATCATTATCACGCATTTCTGCGATGAGCTCGTCGGTGATCTTGTCGGGATAGCAATAAAGAATACGGATCCACGGAATGTTGGTCGCTTTGGTGATCTCACGAATGAGTGTCGCAAGCTTATATTCACCGTAAAGGTCAAGACCATATCGTGTGGTATCCTGCGCGATGATGTTGAGCTCCTTTACGCCAAGCGCTTCCATGTCTTTCGCTTCTGCCACGATATCCTCGATAGGACGGCTGCGGAAACCGCCGCGAATGAGAGGGATCGCGCAATAGGTGCAACGGTTGTCACAGCCTTCCGCAATTTTAAGATATGCGGTATATTCGGGTGTGGTGACAACGCGCTCGCCGCCAAGAGGAGATGTATTTTTATCTTCAAAAGAGCTATATTTTTTGCCCTTCACAACGGCATCAACCGCGTCAACGATATTGGCAAGACTGCCCACGCCAAGAACAGCGTCCACTTCGGGAATCTCGGTGAAAATCTGATCTCTGTATCTTTCCGCAAGACAACCTGTCACAACGATCGCTTTGAGATGTCTGTGTTCCTTGAGCCAAGCCACGTCAAGAATATTGTCAATGGCTTCTTTTTTCGCGCTTTCAATGAAGGCACAGGTATTGACAATAATCACGTCCGCATCAATATCTTCCGGTGTGATGGAATAGCCTGCCTTCACGAGATTTGCCAGCATAACCTCGGTGTCCACAAGGTTTTTGGAGCAACCGAGAGAAACAAAACCGACTTTGATTTTTTCTCTTTTCATTGGAATCTTTCCCTTCTATCAAATTTTGAAGCTTTATGCCTTTTTGTAAGTTGTGCCTTCCTTGGTATCCACAAGGGCGATGCCCTTTTCGAGAAGCTCTGCACGGATCGCGTCAGCCTGCGCATAGTTCTTTGCTTTCTTTGCCGCCGCACGTTCTGCGATCTTTTCCAGGATCCATGCATCTTCTTCAGAAGGTGCCTCTGCTTCTTCTTTCACTTCCTCGCGGATAAGACCGAGAGAAAGAACGGTGTCATAGTCAGCGATGATCGCAAGCTTTGTCGCATCAGAAAGTGCGCTGTCCTTGAGCATATCGTAAAGAACGGTAAGACCCTGCGCGGTGTTAAGATCCTGTGCCACGGCATCTTCGAATTTTGCGTGATATGCTTTCACAGCTTCTGTATCAGCCTCGCCGTCCTTTTTGAGCGCCGCCACACGTTTGAGAAGCTTCGCGTAAGCCGCAGAAGCATTATCCATATTGGCGTAGCTGAAGGTAAGGGGTTTTCTGTAATGGCTCTGCAAGCAGAAAAGCCTGTATGCCAGCGGATCGTAGCCTTTGCTTTCGATGAGAGAAACGGTGAGGAACTCGCCGCTGGATTTGCTCATCTTGCCGCGCTCGTCATTGAGGTGCTGAACGTGGAACCAGTAGTTGCACCACTTGTGACCGACGTAAGCTTCGCTCTGCGCGATCTCGTTGGTGTGGTGGGGGAAGATATTATCCACGCCGCCGCAGTGAATATCGAGATATTCACCGAGATATTTCATACTGATACCGGAGCATTCGATATGCCAGCC
>CAYXQF010000058.1:0-12355 GCA_964466625.1 uncultured Lachnospiraceae bacterium
GCCACCTCAACCTTGGCAAGGTTGCGCTCTACCAAATGAGCTAAATCCGCGTTTCTTTTGCAACACTTTCGTTTGACTGCTTTGCCATTATAACACTCTTTTTTTCGTTTGTCAATACCTTTTTTATATTTTTAAAAAATATTTTCCCAAAAGCCACCCGCGGGATTCCCAAGGGATAAATCCCTTGGGCGGGGTTTGGGGCAGCGCCCCTTAAATTCAATCTGCGAGGAGCGTCAAGATCGCCGCTTTCGGACGGGAACCGCTTGTGCGACGAACGATCGCGCCATTTTTGATCACGATCAAGGTGGGAATGCTTTCGATGCCAAAGGAAGCGGCAAGCTCAGGCTGTTCATCAACGTTTACCTTGCCGACAAGATACTGCGGATTTTCTTCCGCGATCTCCGCTACAAGCGGTGCAATCATCATGCAAGGGCCACACCACGTTGCCCAAAAATCGAGCAATACGGGCTTTTCGCTCTTCATCACGAGCTCTTCAAAATTTGCTTTGGTAATAATGATTTCTTTAGACATAAGAACCTCCTAAAATCAATCCTTGGATTTATAATACAAAAGACAATGGCAGTAGCCTTCAAAATCAGGATCCGCGATCTGATCACGGAACTCTTTGCACATACATTTGTATTCTTCCGTCTTCTGCAAACGACAAGGACAGTAACCACCCTTGGCTTTCAGCCCCTCTTTCACACGGGCAACGATCTCTTTGTCTTCGTTCAAACGAATTGCCATCAGATTCACCTCTTTCCGAGTTTATTGTTTTTTCTTTTATTGTACCACAAAATCATGAACAAGTGGTAACAAAATCGAAAAAATATGATAAAATTATAGCAAAAACCGCCGCCCAACCGTCAGTTGAGCGGAAATTCTCCAAATAGTTGGGAAAATCAAACCGTCAGTCGCTTCCACGAAGCGAAAAAATACGGTACAATAAAGACACAAAGAAAACAAAAGGAGGTTTTCACTTATGGAAAACACGATCGGAACCAAAATCGCCGCTTTGCGCAAAGCGCGCGGCTTGACACAAGAAGAGCTCGCGGAAAAGCTTGGTGTTTCGGGGCAAGCCGTGAGCAAATGGGAGAATGATATCTCTTACCCCGATATTATGATGCTTCCGAAGCTCGCATCGCTTTTCGGCGTCACGACGGACGAGTTTCTCATCAGCAAAGCGGAAGAACCCGAAGCGATCCTTTTGCCTGCCGAAAAACGCAAAAATTTCGAGGAGATGATGCTCATCATCAAGATCGATGATGAGGAAGACCGCGTGCGCGTGAATATTCCCTTACTTCTTGTGAAAGTCTGTTTAGAAACGGGCATGGCGATGCCGCAGGTGACAAGACACATGAAAGGCGTGGAAAACATTGACTTTTCCGCTATCATCACGCTTGTGGAAAAAGGCATGCTCGGCAAGCTGATGGAAATCGAAAGCGGTGACGGCGCCACGATCTCGATCTACGTGGAGTAAAAGATGAAAATTTCGGTTCAAGAGAATGGAAAAAAGAAAATGAATATCCGTCTGCCGTCAGCGGTTTTCTTAAATTCCCTGACAGCCAAGATCGTCACGAAAAAAATATCGGAAAAATCCAATGTCGAGCTCACCTTTTCGCAAGCAAAAAAGATCGTCCGTGCCATTCGTGACGCAAAAAAACGTTTCCCCGATTGGGTTCTCGTGGAAATCGACGAAAAAGACGGCGAGCACGTGGAGATCCGTTTGTAATCATTTTGCAAAAGACGGGCGCACCCCGTCTTTTTCTTTTGGAAATTTTGAAAAACCCATAGATTTTTCAATGCTTTCATGCTATAATGAACGAAGAAATTCCAAAAACGGAAAGGACATGGTATTATGAAATACGGATTGCAGTTATACAGTGTGCGCGACGTCGCAAGAGAAAATTTTGAAGAAGCGCTCAAAACAGTTGCCGAAAGCGGCTATGCGCTGGCAGAAAGCGCAGGCTTTTTCGGTCACACCGCCGAAGAAGCAGACAAGCTCTTCAAAAAATACGGTCTGACGCTTTGCAGTACCCACACGGGATTCGAGGCGCTTCGTAATGATCTGATGGGACAAATCGCTTTTCACAAAGCCGTCGGCTGTGAAAACATCATTATCCCGCGCGGAACAACAAAAACCAAAGCCGAGCTTGACGATTTCATCGCATGGATCAATGAAAATCAGCCCGTGATCGAAAAAGAAGGCTTAAAGCTCCACTATCACAACCATTCCGAAGAATTTTTGCCGAATGAAGACGGACAGATCGCCTTCTATGAACTGGCAAACCGCACGAATATCCTCTTTGAAGTGGATACCTTCTGGGCATACAACGCAGGCGCGGACGTGCTTTCCGTATTGGAAACCTATAAAGACCGTATCCAATTTATCCACCTCAAGGACGGCATCACCAAAGACCACAGCGATCCCGAAAGCCATGCTGTCGGCAAAACGCTCGGTGATGGCAACGCGCCTGTCAGAGAAGTGCGCAAAAAAGCATTGGCGCTCGGCTTCACCATGATCGTGGAAAGCGAAACGCTGAATCCGTCAGGCCCCGTGGAAGCCGCACGTTGCATCGAATTCCTCAAAACGCTCGACGAAGAAGACGGCATCTGATCCTTAATCCGACAAAAAAATGCACCGCCCATTTTCGGGCGGTGCTGTTTTTATGCTTTTTTGTTTTTCTTTTTGAGTTCTTCCTTGCTGTGTTGGAGCGTATAAAGGCCATAATACTTGCCCTTTTTCTCAAGCAATTCTTGATGGGTACCCTGCTCCACAATCTCACCGTGAGAAAGCACGATGATGTTATCCGCGTGCTGAATGGTGGAAAGGCGGTGCGCTACCATGAGCATCGTGCCGATATTCATCATCTTTTCGAGGGAATCCTGAATGAGAAGCTCCGTTTCCGTGTCAATATTGGCGGTGGCTTCGTCAAGGATCATCACCTCAGGCTTGTGAATGATCGTTCTCGCAAAGGAGAGAAGCTGACGCTGACCGGCGGAGAAATTGTTGCCGCGTTCGCGCACTTCCTCGTCCAAACCCTTCGAAAGCTTACCTATAAAATAATCGGCATTGACGTAACGGCAAGCGGCAAGCACTTCCTCCTCCGTGAAATTTTCATCACGCAAAACAAGATTGGAACGGATCGTTCCCGCAAAGAGGAAAACGTCCTGAAGCATCTGACCGAAATGACGGCGCAAAGAAGCGATCTTGATATGACGGATATTGATGCCGTCAATGAGGATCTCTCCCTTTTGAATATCATAGTTACGGCAGATCAGAGAAAGAATGGTGGTCTTGCCAGAACCCGTGGAACCGACAAAAGCAACCGTTTCTTTGGCATTCACCTTAAAGGAAACGCCTTTGAGCACCCATTCGCCCGGAACGTAAGAAAACCAAACGTCACGGAATTCGATCTCACCCTTAACTTCGTCAAGCTCGATGGCATCTTCTTCGTCCACAACGTCGGGTTTGATATCGAAAACGGTGAAGATCTTTTCTGCGGAAGCGAAAGCGGATTGCAACCAGTTGAACTGCTCCGCAAGGCTTTGGATCGGATTAAAGAACTTGGAAACGTACATATAGAACGTCACAAGCGTATGTACCTCAATGGTCTGTCCGAGGAACACTGTTCCTTTGATATAGCCCTTACCACTCAGATAAAGGATACAAAGCACCGTTGCCACATAGAGCATATAAATGATCGGACGGAAAATACCGAAAACAAAGATCTGACGGCGTTTCGCTTTGCCGAGCATTTCGTTTCGTTCGTCAAATTCGTCCTTTTTGCGGCCTTCGCGGTTAAAGATCTGAATGATCTTCATGCCCGAAAGGTTTTCGGAAAGGAACGTATTGATGCTTGTCGTCCCATCTTTCACCGCACGGAACACCTTGCGGGAAAACTTGCGGAAAATGATGGAATAGAGCGCGATAAACGGCACGATGGCAAGCACCATGAGGGTGAGCTGATAGTTGAGAATCAGCATCGCCGCCAAGACACCGACAATGACGAAGCAGTTTTTCACAAAGTTCACAAGGAGATTGGTGAACATCATGGAGATCGCGTTGGTATCGTTTGTGACACGAGTGACAAGCGTGCCGACAGGGATATTATTGAGTTGCGCGTGAGAAAGGCTTTCAATGTGTGTGAAAATATCTTCACGAAGTCTGGAAAGGATCTTCTGCCCCGTTTTTTGAAGCACGAGCGCTTGCACAAACGTGCAAACAAGCGAAACCACAAGAATGCTTGCATAACAAGCAACGCGGATATAAAGCTCACGCAGTGCAAAATCTTCCTTTATAATCTT
The DNA here is from genome assembly GCA_964466625.1 of uncultured Lachnospiraceae bacterium. Lineage (GTDB taxonomy): Bacteria > Bacillota > Clostridia > Oscillospirales > CAG-272 > QALR01. Next base: position 4,309 of record CAYXQF010000058.1, read on the forward strand.
CAGAATGTCGCCCATAAGAAGCGGCGCCACGATATCATAGGCGATGGAGAAAAGCATGAGAAAACCGACGAATATGAAATTGCCGATATACGGCTTTGTATAAACGAGAAGGCGCTTGGCGATCTCACTGTCCTTCATATTGCGGTCAAAACCGATAGCAGTCTTGCGGTCTTTCATCGTGAAAAACGCTACGAGAAAGATGATGGCAAGAAAACCGAGAATACCGAAAAGGATCAAAAGAGGATAATATTCACGCATGATTTAGCCCTCTCTTTCTTCATCAAGTTTCTGAAGCTCTACCATCGTTCGGTATTCTTCACAGGTGTTATAAAGCTCATGGTGCGCGCCGACCGCGAGGATCTCACCGTCTTCCACAAAGATGATCTTGTCCATCTGTTCAACGGTGGAAATGCGATGCGCAATGAGAATGGTGGTCTTATTTTTGCGTGTTTCGCGCAGATTTTCGAGGATTGCACGCTCTGTTTTGGTGTCCACCGCAGAAACGGAGTCATCAAGAATGAGCATCGTAGCGTCCTTCATCAGCGCTCTTGCGATGGAGATACGCTGTTTTTGACCGCCCGAAACGGTCACGCCGCGCTCACCGAGCACGGTTTTGTAGCCCTCGGAAAAGCCCTTGATGTTATCATGCACGTCGGAAAGCTTTGCCGCGCGCTCCACCATGTGATAATCGCCGCCGTCCGTGGCAAAAGCGATGTTATTTTCAATCGTATCGCTGAAAAGGAAATTATCCTGCGGAACGTACGCCGCATATTTTCTGACCGTGCGGATCGGGATCTTATTGATATCCTTACCGTCAAGGAAGACTGTTCCATCGGGAACGTTGTATGTACGCAAAATGAGATCGACGATACTCGTTTTGCCGGCGCCCGTTTTGCCGATGATGCCGACGTTTTCGCCTGCGTTGATGGTAAAGGAAGCATTTTTCAAGACGTCGTAATCGCCGTCAGGATAGCGGAAGGTAAGATTCTTAAATTCAATATTGCCCCTCAGCTCTTCCACGTCTTCCACGTCAAATTTATCGAAAACATCGATCTTGGCATCGAGAAGCTCGCTGATGCGTCCGAGGGACGCTTTGCCTCTCGCCTGCATATCAATGAGCTGGGAAATCGCCATGACAGGCCAGATGATCGAGGTAAAATAACCGATAAATTCCACGAGCTGACCAGCGTTGAATTCGCCTTTATAAACAAGATAGCCGCCGTAGCCAAGGATCACGCAAATAACAGATTCCACGAAAAGCGTCACAGAGATGTGAAGCAGCGTGGAAGCCTTTGTATAAGCCACGTTTACTTTTTCATTCTTTTGATTGAGCTTTTTGAATGCCCAAAGCTCCAAAAATTCCTTAACGAACGCTTTGATCACGGCAATGCCCGAAAAGCTTTCCTGCGAAAAATCCGAAAGCGCAGAAAAAGCCTCTTGTCTTTCTTCCCATTTACGCATCATATGCTTGCCGACGATCGTGCCGATCGCAAGCAAAAGCACCATGGGAATGAGAGAAAAGAGTGTCAGAAGCGCGTCCATGCGAAACATCTTGATGATCGCAAGTCCGCCGAGGAAAAGCGCGTCAAAGACCATCATAATGCCCGAACCGAAGCAATCCTGCACCGTTTCGAGGTCATTGGTGAAAAGGGACATGAGGTTGCCCACTTTATTCACTTGGTAATACTGCTGAGAAAGATCCTTGCAATGATCAAACATTCTGCCGCGCAGATGTGTTTCCACACGAATACCCGATCCGAAAAAGCAGATTCGCCACACAAATCGTCCAAAAGCCAAAAAAAGCACGACGAAAAGCATCGGTCCGCAGATCTCGTCAAGCAAAAAATCCATATCAAAGACGTGCATCACGCCGTCTTTTTCCACTTCGCCGTAGGTCATGCCGTTGACGACCATTCTGTAAAACTCGGGAACCTTGAGCTGGAAAATATCAACAAAAACCAGCGCCAGAAGTCCGATCAGAAGCACCCACGAATACTTGAGATAATATCGGTTGATGTGTTTTCCAAATATCATGCAACCACTCCTCTCTGATGCAAAAACAAATTTAGTTTGATGAGTTAACGAATTTTAGAATAACATATTTTTCCTTCTCTGTCAAGCCGTCTGCTGTCAACGGTTGGTTGAACTTCCTTTTTCTTCGCGAAGAGAAAAGGAAGCGAAAAAAACGCGTTGTCTATTTGAACTTCGTTTTAGAACGAAAAAAGAGGGAGAAGTCCCCCTCTTTTGAATAAGTCTATTTCTCATTCGATGATATAAGGCACGTTTTTCTTGTCAAAACCGATCTCTACACGGCTAAGATACCACGTTTTGCCCATATCGGAACTTCCTTGATAGAAAAGATACGCTCTGCCGTCATCATCACGGAACGCATATGGATGTCCCGATTCAGAACTGTTCCACGCATCGGGTGCGCCACACTTGAGAAACGGCACAGCGCTTCCCTTTTTGAAAAATTCACCGTCACAGGAAACGGCATAACCGATCTGTTGCGGCTTACAGTTATACGCGCCGCCGTAGAACATGAACATTTCCCCGTCATTCACGATGGTCGCAGGAGCTTCGATGCACTCACCTTCCCAAAGAAATTCGGGTGCCACAAGTGCTTGTTTGGCAATATCCGTCCACGCTTCTTTTCCAAATCCGCTATCGAGAGAAGCGTATGCGCCGCCTACCTTTTGAATCTTCATTGCGTGGTCACGCGTTGCAAAATAGAGAAAAAGCTTGCCGTCAAATACGCAAACGTCCGCATCGATCGCTCTGCCCGAGCACCAATCTGCGGTGGGACGGTAGATCGGATTTTCGGGATTTTTCACAAAATGATAGCCGTCCTCGGAAATCGCGTGACAAATGGCGTCCTTGCGCCAGTTTCCATAGGTCTGATAGAAAAGATGCACCTTTCCGTCCAGCACGATCGCCGCAGGCGCACCGATGCCGTTCTGCTCGCAGTCCTGCTCCAGCGGAACCTCACCTGCAAGTGTCCAATTTTCCATGTCTTTTGAGGTGGCGATGCCGACACCGATCTTGAAATTCGGTTCGGGAACGTACTGGATCGTATAGTAAAGGAAGTATGTATCGCCAAAATGCACGACAGCAGGATCTTTAGCGAAACAAAAGCGTTCTGTGTTGGTAAAAAGCATAGGTTTCTCCTTCGTTTTTCTTTTATTGTAGCACATATAGAAAGAAAAAACAAGAAAAGAGCGGAAAATCCACTCTTTTCTTTGCTATATCAATGTTTTTTTCTGATATTCAAAAGTCTGACGATGACAGGGCTGAGCACCAGATTCATGCCAACCTCAAAAATGAAGTTGCCCATTGCCATTGCCCAGAAAACGCCGACACCCGTGCCTGTGCTGCCGATTGCCGCCGCGATCTCGGAAACACTATCCAAGAAGAAGAGAATACTACCGAGCATAAACACGCCCGTATTCACCACAGGGCAAACCAATGCTGCCACAATAACTGCCACATAACGGTTCAGTTTTTCGAGAGCCTTGTAAGCAAGACCTGCCGCAAGACCACACGCAGTACCCTTTACCAAAACGGTCGCAAACGTGCCAAACACGTCAAACGCCAAAAACAGATTCGCACCGCCGCTGGCAAGCACTACAACACCGAATACAAATCCAAGCCATGCACCCATTTTCACGCCGCAGATCGCCGCGCCGATTACGATGGGGATCAAAGCGATCGCTGTGGAAAACGGGCCAAAAATCGCTGTGAACGTTGCCAAAAGCTGAAATACCACAACGAGTGCCGTCATCACCGCGCCAAGCACCATGGTCTCGGTCTTTTTGTTTGTTGTTTTCATAAATCCTCCTAAGCTGTCGTCCGCCTGTGCGGTACAACGCATATAAAATTTATTTTATCTCCTAAAGGAGTTAATACCGTTTGGGATTCATGTATTTTTCTTATATAAAATATGCAAACCTTTGAGCACCAAATGTTCATCAAGCGTGATCGCGTGCTTACAATGCGCAACGATCGCCGCTGCCGAGCCACCCGTCGCATACACGGGAAGCACTTCTCCGACCTCCTCGATAATGCGGTCGATCATGCCGTCCACCATGGAAGCGTGTCCGAAAACAACACCCGAACGCATACTGTCAGCCGTATTTTTCGCGATCACCGTGCGCGGCGCTTCCAAGCTCACCTTGGGAAGCTGTGCCGTATTTTCCGAAAGTGCGTTAAGCCCCATCAGCACACCCGGCACGATAGAAACGCCGATGAATGCACCTTTGGCATTCAAAACCATCATTTTCGTTGCCGTTCCCATATCAACGACGAGGGCTGGACTGCCATATAAATGATGCGTTGCCACACAAGTGCAAATGATATCCGTACCGACCGAAGAAGGCATATCACAATGGATATTGAGTCCCGTTTTGATTCCGGGGCCAACAATGATCGGTTCGATACCATATAAAAAGGAAACCGCCTTTTTCAGCACGGCGTTCAGCGGAGGCACAACAGAAGAGATGATCGCGCCGCCTATCGCGTTTCGTTCCACCCCATAGAGCGCAAGAATATTCAAAATTTTGTTGGCATATTCATCTTCCGTCCCGATCGGATCGGTCGAAATATGCGCAACAAACGACAGCGTTTCTTTTTCGAAACCGCCGAGCATAATATTCGTATTTCCGATATCTATCGTGAGAATCATCATTTCACGCCCTTTTTTGTTCGATTTGCGGTTATATTATACCATCATTTCCCCGTTTTTTCAAGAGATCCCCGGCACAAAAACCGAATAACCTTCAAAAACGACCGATGAGATAAACAACGAGATTTTATAAAAATAAGATGTTATAATGATCTTCGTCATCTATACAAGAGGAGGGATCATGATGGAAACGATCAAAATCGTAAATCTTACAAAAAAGTACAAAGACACCGTCGCGGTCGACAATTTGCATCTGGAAATTAAAAAAGGCGAGCTTTTCTCTCTGCTTGGTGTGAACGGCGCCGGGAAAACAACAACGATCAAGATGCTTTCTTGCCTCACAAAACCAACAAGTGGAGATGCTTTTGTGGGTGAAAACAGCATCATACATGGTGAAGCGCAAGTCAAACGCATGATCGGCGTTTCTCCGCAAGAAACCGCCATCGCGCCAAACCTATCGGTGAAGGAAAATTTAGCGCTTATATGTGGTATTCACGGCTTTCCCAAAGAAAAATGCCAAGAAAAAATAAAGGCACTTTCCGAACAATTCCATTTGAACGGTATTCTTTCAAAAAAAGCAGGAAAGCTCTCCGGCGGCTGGCAACGCAGAGTGAGCATCGCCATGGCGCTGATCAGTGAGCCGTCCATTCTATTTCTGGACGAACCGACGCTTGGACTCGACGTGATTGCCCGAAGTGAACTGTGGGACGTGATCCGCACCTTAAAAGGAAATATCACGATCATACTCACGACGCACTATATGGAAGAAGCAGAAGCGTTATCCGATCGCATCGGCATTATGAAAAACGGAAAGCTATTGGTCATCGGAACAGCACCCGAGCTTATGCAAATGACCGATACGGATCGGTTTGAAAATGCTTTTATCGCAATCGTAAAGGAGGAAAAAGTATGAAAACATTTACATTTGCCAAACGGTGCGCAAAAGAAATCCTGCGTGATCCGATCAATTTAATGTTTGGACTTGGATTTCCAATCGTATTGCTATTGCTTCTCAGCGCGATACAAGCAAATATTCCTGCTGACTTATTTGAGATCGAAAGTCTGACGCCCGGCATTACGGTATTTGGGCTGTCATTCATCACGCTTTTTTCCGCTACGCTGATTGCCAAAGACAGAGAAAGCGCACTATTGCAAAGATTGTATACGACCCCTCTAAAATCATGCGATTTTATTTTAGGTTATATGTTACCGCTCGTACCGATCGCCCTTATGCAAAGCGCCGCTTGTTATGTGGTTGCTATCATGCTCGGTTTGCCGATCACGGTCAATATTTTTTATGCCATTCTGATGATACTGCCCGTTGCTGTTTTATATATTGCCCTCGGACTATTATGTGGGAGTGTCTGTAATGTCAAACAAGTCGGCGGTATTTGCGGCGGACTTCTCACAAATCTTTCCGCTTGGCTTTCGGGCGTATGGTTCGATCTTGAACTTGTGGGAGGAACATTTCATAAAATAGCAAAGCTTTTGCCGTTCGTTCACGCCGTAGAACTGGAAAGAGCGATGATAGAGGGGAATTATACAAAAGCATTCTCGCACATCTATCCTATTCTCGGCTATGCGCTCGCTATAACGATCGGCGCAGTTTTGCTCTTTTTGCGGCAAATGAAACGGCAATAAATATAGATAGAAAAAAGCGAGTCGAAAGACTCGCTTCAGCTAAATGCGATTGGGTGAAAAAGCAGTTATCATGTTCTTCTCTTTTTGCGAACGATATACAAAACAGCGGCGGCGATAACCGATACGACACCCACAAACACCGACCAAAAACAAAATCCACCATACTGATGAAAAAACACAAAAATAACGGTCGGCCCATCTGCGCCACCGATGATTCCGACATTCGATGCCGAAAATACGCCCACAAAAAGCAACGCAAGCCCCACAAGAAGCAAAACAATGCCCAAGCACAAAAAGATCAGAGAAAGTTTTCGTTTGTTCATACAGCCACCGCCTTTCCAGAGGGTATTATAGCACAAAATCGGTGGACTGTCAATGATGCCTCGGGGAACGAAAAAAGCAAGTCTTTCGACTTGCTCCGTTCTTGGCACGAATTGACAAAAAAGATGCCAATTACTCGGCACGGTCATCCTTTAACAATTTCGCGCCGTTGATTGCTTCTATGCCAAAATATACAAGATTTTTCATCGCTCCTGCAAGGGAAATCACGTAATCTCCACCGCCACACACGTTTTTTACGGTGATGTTATAGGTCTCGTCCTTCGTTGCATGACGTGTTCCGTAAAGATGTGTATCACCGATACGAACCGCATACAATCCCTTGTCCATATACGGAGAATCACACGACGTATCATACACACCGTCAATTGTGATGTCATGCAGCTTGACGTCACCCTGATTGAGCAATCGTACGTTCGTACAAAAAGCAGCTGATGCAATATTTTTAATCTCAACGTTGCAAATATCCGAGGGGAGTCCGTCAACAGAAAACGTTCTTTCCAGATTACCGTTGAGTCCCGTCAAAGCAATCGTATCGTCCTCTGTAAAGCCGGTAATATTTTTTATCACAATATCGTGACACCCTTGACGAAGATCAATTCCGTCGGCGTTCTTTACTAAGACCTCTTTGCATTTTTCACGTTTCAAGCCATGGTACTCGTTACCGTTTTCGTCAATGGCAATATCACTTGCGCAAAAATCAATATTTCCGAGATAACCGTTTGAACAATAGATAAAATTCAATGCCCACCAACGCTGATTGAGGCAGGAAATTCCGGAAATCCTAAAGCCGTCAACGTTTGTAAAAAGCAGAAGATTGTTCTTCCAAATGGGAGGCATGCCGTCCTTCGAATGATTTTTTTCGGAAAGTCCGTTATATTTGCCTCCATCGAGGATAGCATCTCCTCGACCTATTATGCTGATGTTTTTATCGGTGCCCAATGTTGTTTTTCCGATCTCGGTATCGTGATGCTCGTTTACGAACATATTGGAAAAACAACCGTCTGCCATTCGCAGATGGCAGTTGTCTAAAATCAGCGTAAAATTTGAAGGAATACGAATCTCTCTGTCAATCTCCCAATTCCCGTTGACGGTTGCCGTGCGGCTTTGATTGTTTATTGCCTCTTGAATTTTAGAGGAAATGTATGTGTTTCCATTTTTGACAAATTTTACGTTGTTCATGACAACACCGCCTTTCTGGTTACATTATATCACACTTCCTAATATTTTTCAATATAAAAATGTAGATATTTTTTCTAACCTCAAATGAGCTTTTTTTGTCTGTTATATAATAGGGTCCTTTTTCTTTTGCTTTGTTATACAGTTTTGATGATAAAATTACACAAATCTTACTTTTTACATCTGCCTTATTACTTAGTATTAAAT